>JAHFUH010000323.1 GCA_023265215.1 Acidobacteriota bacterium | reverse complement strand
TGTTGAGAGCGTTTCCACTCCATCCCGGAGGAGAGGTTCGCTCCATTGCCTTTGGCTAAAATAGCCTTGCTTTGCAGGTATTGCATTAAGGTCTTGCCGGCAAGTCCGTAAATGGCACCCCGAAACAAAACCGGCGCCACTGTCTTAAGGACAAGCTTGCATGCGGATCTGCGCAAATCGTCTCCCAATTCTCCGGTCTTATCCAGCAGGACATTCACCATGCGTTCCATAGGAGTGGATTTTCTCCTCGTCAGTGTGGATGCGATTAAAAAGCCTGTTCCAACCGCAGCGCACACTGCAATATATGGATAACGACGAACGCACACTTTCCAATCGAATATTTTCTGCATCCTCTCCCCCAATCTGCCAATTGTTCGGGACATGGAATCGCGATTCTTATCGCCCGCGGACTATAAGTCCGACCGCAAATCCAGCCGCCAGGCATAACAAAATACTTTTGCCGGGGTGCAGGCAAACCTGATTTTTCAAATCCGCGTCGGCTTGCTTTACATCAAAAGCCCTTACATATTGAGCGGATTGATGCAGCCATTCTGATGCTTGCCTGGAATAAGAACTTAATGCCTGGACGGTTTCTGATTGTCTTCCCAAAGAACCAGCCGCCTGTTCTAGTTTCTTGGCCATCGTTTCCTTGAAGGCATTAAATGATTTACTCGATTCTGCGCCAACGTTTTCCATATTTTCCCCTTTCCGTCATGCACGGATTTATGCGTACACCACACTTTCAAAGCTTATACACATGCATTAACAGGGAAGAAAGCCTCAGGCGCCCTGTTTTAACAATGGTCCTCCACTGTTATAAACAAAACCTACCTTCTTTGCATTTAACTGCCCAGCGCCGACGGGATCAATGCATACTAGTACGCATTTTTATATGGGTAGAGATACGACTGTGGACGTGAGGAGAATTACCGCTGCGGGTAGTTCATCGGCCGCCGTTGATATAATTTTCAGTAACTGTTTAGCCAAATAGAAACGAATTTGCCGGACAAATCATCGCCAATAATTGAGGACAAGCTGGATGCGTGGCGCTGATACTCAAGCGATTCTCATGTCTATCTTTAGAATACGTCATCTCCGAAACATCGATCCTATCAGCACTCTCGCTGATTCTGTTGCGGCTGCTATCCGACCCTGATCTCCCTTGCCAATCCCAGATTCACCACAAACTGTGAAAATTGGCTAAACAGTTGCGCCAAAGCTCATATTTCCCCAGCAATCACCATCCCGGCCGACGGCGTGGTCCCCAGGAAATCCATGACGTGGCCCGGCAGTACCGCAGTCTTGCGCGTGGGAATCCGTAGACATCGGCGGATTTGATTTGAATTGCGCACTGAACCGTGAAACCTTTGAATAGATATTATTGCTTGGCTCTATCCCTTATAATTTCTTAAAAATGCGCGACGTGTGACACAATATGAAGTAAAGGAGTTTTCAATGCCGTCTGATACACCACCCGGATTTCAAAGCCTTAATCTTATCAAGCCTGTGCTGAACGCCCTTAATGATGTGGGGTATGAAACGCCCACACCGATTCAGGCACAAATAATTCCCCTGGTGCTTGAGGGGAGGGACGTGCTGGGACAAGCTCAGACCGGCACCGGCAAAACCGCAGCTTTTGCTTTGCCGCTGCTATCGAGGATTGATCTTAAGAGGCTTGAACCGCAGGTGCTTGTCCTGACACCAACGCGCGAGCTCGCGATTCAAGTCGCAGAAGCCTTTCAGCGCTATGCGTCTCACATGAAGGGATTTCATGTCCTCCCCGTGTATGGCGGCCAGAGCTACGATATTCAACTTCGGCAACTCAAGCGGGGTGTGCATGTTGTAGTCGGAACTCCCGGCCGCGTCATGGACCACATTCGTCGCACAACACTATCGCTGAAAGCAATCACCTGCCTGGTGCTTGATGAAGCCGATGAAATGCTGCGCATGGGCTTTATCGAGGACGTGGAATGGATTCTGGACCAGACCCCTGCGGGCCGTCAAATCACCCTGTTCTCCGCAACGATTCCATCCGCAATCCGGCGGATTGCACAGAAGCACCTGCAGGATCCGATCGAGATCACCATCAAAGTGCGCACGACAACAGCGGACACCATCCGGCATCGATTCTGGCTCGTCGATGGCATGCATAAGCTGGATGCCCTGACGAGGATACTTGAATCGGAGCCGTTCGACGGCATTATCGTTTTTGTGCGGACAAAAACCATTACCGTCGAGTTGGCCGAAAAACTTGAAGCCCGCGGCTATTCCTGTGCGCCGCTGAATGGAGATATCCCGCAAAAAACGCGCGAACGAACCGTAGAGCAGCTGAAATCAGGTAAGCTGGACATACTGGTGGCAACCGATGTGGCGGCCCGCGGCCTTGATGTGGACCGTATCAGCCATGTTATCAATTACGATATCCCGTATGATGCGGAATCCTATGTGCATCGCGTAGGCCGCACAGGCAGGGCGGGTCGCAGCGGAGATGCCATACTTTTTGTGGCTCCTCGCGAACGGCACATGCTTTCCGCCATCGAGAAGGCGACGCGCCAGAAGATAGACATGATGAAATTGCCGTCCACCGAGACGATCAACAACCAGCGCATGGCCCGCTTCAAACAGCGCATCACGGATACGCTGGCTGCAGGCCGGACGGAATTTTATTCCGGTTTGATGGACCAGTATTGCAGGGAGCATAATACGCCGCCGCTGGAGGTCGCGGCAGCGCTTGCCAAGATGGTTCAAGGGGACAAGGAACTGCTGTTGACGGATACACCGAAAGAACATGCGCTCACATCCGCAAAACAACATCCCCAGGAAAAACTGCGCACAAAGCGCAGCATGACGAAAGAACCGGTTGAACCCGGGATGGAAAGATTTTGCATAGCAGTGGGCCATATCCACAACGTCAAACCCGCGAATATAGTTGGCGCCATTATCAACGAGGCGGGACTGGACAGCGAGCACATCGGTCGAATTCATATATATGAGGACTACAGCACCGTGGACCTGCCGGAAGGAATGCCCAAAGGTGTTTTCATGCTGCTGAAAAAAGTTTGGGTATCAGGCCGGCAGTTGGAAATATCCCGCATGGACAACGGAAACAAAAGCGACAATCCGCACAGCACAAAGCAAATAAAAAAGGCCGCCAGGAAAGCAGCGCGAAAGAAGAAGCGTGGGTAATTGCGTGGGAATAACAATTGGATCGATAGTGTTTTTGAACCTCAGAATATCGAACAAAAAATTCCTTATTCGATATTCTAAATTTTAAATATTTTTGTTTAGATATTAGATTCGGACTGCGGACCAATATTAGAAAACAGCCACCCGGAAATTACGATTGCGCGCTTGCGGCTTCTTCCGCAACAGTCCTTTTTATCTCCAATAGTTTGTCGGCATCAACCGCTTTGGTTTTGATTCTGAAAATCGCTAAAACAACGCATGCGAGAAAGGCGGCAATAATCTCGACCATTTCTGCAGAGTTACGCGTAATGAAATCATAATACGCAACAAAAAGATCTGCGGCAGCGCTCAGGCTCATAACGATGGCGAAAAGAGGCATCGGCATATGGAATATGCTTTTCTGCCATTGCCCCGGATATTTTGCCGGTATCCTGATACATGCCAGATTACAGTATGCCGCAATCAGCATCGTCGGGATCATTACCAAAGAAACGATGGAACTGAAGCTGATGTCTGCAAGAATCGGAATCAGGGAAATAATGTAAAAGGTAAGCTGGGTCGCCCAGGGATACCCGGACTTGGTTTTCTTTGCAAATATTTTTGGAAGCCAGCCGTCTTCTGCAATTTTGGAAATCGGATACCCGAGCGCGACAATAGCGGCAACGAGGGATGTTGCAAGGGCAAACACAGCGCCGCCGAGGATGAATACAACATAGGCCCAATTCGGGAAAATCTCTTTAGCAACTACCGACAGGTTGCTGCCAATTACTTGTTTAAGCGGCAAAACGCCGGAAGACACCACGCCCATAAAAAAGTAAAGGACGGCTACGACAACGGTCGTGCACAAAATGGCCGAAGGGATCGTTCTCGTCGGCCTTTTTGTGTCGGCGGTTAATGCAATGCCTCCGGTCGCCCCCTGGCAGGCAAAACCCATCAGAGCAACCGCGCTGAGAAAACCGGAGATGCCGGAAGAGAAGAAATCGGGTCCGCTTAAAAATCCGCTCCGAACTCTTGCTGAACCCATGATGATGAAGAGAAGAATGGAGGCTACAAGAATAAGGACCATGATATTTTGCACCGTAGCCAGAAACTTCGAACCTCGGAGGGCTACTGCAAAAAACAACGTTAAGATAAAAACCGATAGGAGCTTTGAATATGCTTCAATCCCGGGGAAAATGGCTGCGGCGTACGAAACAATACCGGTGGAGTATATGGAAAGACTGAATCCCACAAGCAGAAGAAAAATGGCGTTGACGCCGGTCAAAGTAGGAGTGAAAAGCAACGCCATCTGACTGTAGGCGCCGCCTCGGAAGGGAAACATGGATACCAGGAAAATATTGTACGTGTATGCCAGAAGCATTACGACACTGCCCAAAATGAGTGCAACCGAAACCGAACGTCCCGTGTAGGCGATGCCGTAGCCCATCAGGATAAAGATGCCGGAACCGATGGTGCCGCCAATCCCGATGCAGAGAATGTCAAAAAAATTCAGCTTCTTCTTGCCCGCCATCTTCCAACCTCCACCATTCCAATATACACACTCCACCAGCAGAGTGTGTGGTATCAGGAAGCCCCAAGATGTAAGCAAACCGATGGCGTCCCTCTGGGACGCACGCCGGAAGGGCAGAGCCTTTTTCAGTCGCGCCGCCATAGGCCTCGCTGCAGGACACAGTTGACACTGTGGGTAAATAACGCATCACGGCGATTCTCCAGAGTCTAAATGTTCGTTCGGCTCAGGCCCGCGAAGGGCTGTCAGTGAATAGCCCCGGCCTTGCGGCCGGGGTTGGCGATTTCGATTGATTGAGCGCTGAAAGCGCGGCACTCAAACGAAATCGCATCATAAAGTGCCGCGCCTTTGGCGCTCATCGCTACCAACAACCTAATCCCGGCCTGACGGCCGGGCCTATTCACTGGCGGCCCTTCGGGCCTCATTCGGCATCCTGAGCAATGAGGGCCAATCCAAACCCACAGTGTCACCTGTGGGTAACAGCGAGGCCATAGGCGACGGTTTACCCTAATGCGAATTAAGAATATTTTTCGGCATTCGGGATATATTCAAAGCCCCTCGAATTGTCTGGCAATGCGTTCGAAAACTTCTTCAAGCACTGCTCGGGGTGCCGGGACGCAGACGCGCTCGAATCCACCGCCGCAATCAGGATCAAAGAGCGCTCCTCCTTCCAATACTACATTGGCATCCATATAAATTTTCCGGTGGATTTCTTGGGTCGACAGCCCGTATCCCCTGAAATCCATCCACATTATATAGGTGCCTTCGGGACGGAAGCATTTTACATCGGGCATTTTTTTCTTAAGGAAATCCAGCACCCAATCAATATTGCCGTCGAGATATTCCCGGAGCTGTTCAAGCCATTCTTCTCCTTCATTGTAGGCGGCAATAACGGCTGCAACCGTAAACGGATTGGGCGTAATCCAGCCAATGGAATCCACGAACTTCATCCTTAGGTTTAGATCCTGAATAACAACATTGGTAGCGTGAAGTCCGGCAAGATTGAATGTTTTATTAACTGCCGTGCAAGTGAGGATGTCCTTCGGATCTGCTACGGACGCCAAGGGATGAAATTCCAAATCCTTTCGGATGAGATCGCCGTGTATTTCATCTGCCAAAATGATGACTCCGTGCTTTTTGCAGATGGCGGCCATGCGAGTGAGTTCTTCATCCGTCCAGATTCTTCCGGTCGGATTGTGCGGATGGCATAGAATAAACAATCTTGTTTTTGTATCCGCCGCCTTTGCCTCAAAATCCTCAAAATCAATCGTGTAATATCCGTTGTTATTGCGCAGTTGGCTGTTTACGACAACTCTGCCGGCTTTCTGTATCACCATGGCAAACGGTGAATAAATCGGCCTGTTGATTAAAACGCCGCTCCCCTTTTCCGTGAAGGCCTGGATCGCCAGCTTCACTGCCTCAACGGTTCCATTTACATAAACGATCTCTTCGGGCCGGATTGCCCAGTCATGCCGTTTCTTAAACCAGCGGATAATCGCTTCATAATACTTCAAACCGGCGCCGTAAGGGAAAACAGCCGTATACCCGTAAATATTGTGTTCTGCCAATTTTTTCAGCGCATCGGAGATCGGTTGCGCACATCGGAAATCCATATCCGCGGTATGGACCGGAATCGTTTCTTCATCGAAGCGTTCGGTTAAGCTGTATGTTTTCAGAAATTCAGCATAGTCCCACTTCAGGCTGAACGTGTCCTTTCTGTCAATGATCTCGTCAAAATTGTATTTCAAAACCTTTCCTC
>JAHFUH010000322.1 GCA_023265215.1 Acidobacteriota bacterium | reverse complement strand
GATCCATGGTTTCTCCGCGTGACGGACACACGGCGACGCGCCTGCCAGCTGGCGACATATTGCTGGCGGGAGGCATTGACGGCTTTTCGATTTCGGCCACCGCGGAAGTTTATGATTCGGCATCTTCCCGTTTCCGCGCCACCGGACGCATGGCTTCCAGCCGGCTGTATCACACGGCAGTTCTTCTTTCGAACGGTAAAGTGCTGATTTCCGGCGGCTTTGATGGCAGCCGATATCTCAATTCTGCGGAAATCTACGATCCGGCAACAGGATTGTTTTCCGCAATATTGCCCATGAATGTCGAGCGGAGCGGCCATACGAGCACGCTGCTTCAGGATGGCACGGTTCTGATGGTCGGTGGCATGAACTCGACCGGTGCAGTCAAGTCCGTTGAAATATTTGATCCCAATCTGGGGCGTTTTCTCCCGGCCAGCGGCGAAATGTCATCCGCACGCGCATGGCACTCTGCCTCACTCATTTCCGATGTTCTGCATAACAATGAACAAAGAGTTTTAGTTGCAGGCGGAACGGATGGCAGCAGCGTACTGGGCACCGCTGAGCTTTTTGATCCCAAGACACAGCTGTTTACGGAGATTGCCGGGGGCATGATTTCCGCTCGGCAGAATCATACTGCGGTTGTTTTGAGGGGCGGGGATCAAGGCTATTTGAGGGTTAAATCCCCTATTGGACTGCTCTTCACGGAAACTTATGATAATGGGGGTGCGGACGCTTCTGCCAACGGCATCGATATGAGCAAGTATGCCGGAGTAACCAAGATTTACTCGCCGCAGTTTAATATCACTGCAAATTTCAATACCCTCATCAACATAATAAATGGGAATCAAAGCAGCGCGGCGCTTGTTACCCTGACGCTATATGCGCCTAACGGAACGGCGTTGAAAGCCCCCGCCGTATGGACGATTCCAAAGAATGGCCAGGTGAAAGGAAACCTGTGGAGCATTTTTCAAAGCGATCCAGCTCTCCTGAACCAGGCAGGATGGCTGCAGGTATCCAGCAGCGTGGACGGCATTGTCGGGACCATTTCTTTTACAAATCTCAACAACAAGTTCCTCGCGAGCTTTGAGCTTTCAGGAACTCCGTTGAACCATTTCGTTTTCCCGCTGGTGTCGGATGATTCTATATATGAGACGGATATCGCGCTGCTCAATGCAGGCGATCAGGCTGCAAATGTACAGATCGAATTATGGGGGCTTTCCGGCACTTTGCAGGCCTCTGTGACCGTCCCGGTGCCGGCGCACTCGCGAATCTATAACGATTTGAGTAATCTGATTCCTGGCATTGGTGCTTATCGAACTGCAAATGTCCGGATCACCTCGGATAAACCACTTCACAGCTTTGCAATTTTGTCTGACCGGCAGCTCCGATTTATTTCCGCGGTTCCACCGGTTTCTTTCCCGGGGCAATAGATCTTGGAACAGCTATTTGGCGCAATGTTGTCTCTTTACCGTGGAACGCCCAATCATGGCGAGTGGATTGTCGTATGCCTCGAAGGCGCGTGGCCTAAACTGGTTGGCGACAGACTGGCTGAAATCTGCCGGCCTGTCGCCTTTCATAACTCGGAGCTGGAAGTTGAAATACTCGACCCGGATTGGGAGGATGCAGTAAGAAGCATCCAGCCGGAACTGCTGAAAAAATTGCGGACTGCGACCGCAGGAAAAGTGGCTGTGCTCTCCTTAAAAACGCCTCAGATTCCACGGATTTCACAGACCAATTCCGTTAATCTGTGAAATCCGTGAAATCTGTGACGTTATTATTTCCCCCTTATTGACTAATTGCAGAGCAGCGGCCCATGTGGTAACTTAACGCTTTGTATATTTACGGCTTGTGCGGAGGATGAATTGTCACTTACAGTAGAGAAGAAGACTCAAATTGTAGACACCTATCGTACTCATCAGACTGATACCGGGTCGCCTGAGGTTCAAATTGCCATTCTTAGCGAAAAAATTACCTATTTGACTGAGCATTTCAAAACTCATGCCAAGGATCATCATTCTCGCAGAGGATTGTTAAGAATGGTAGGTAAACGGCGCCGCCTCTTGGATTATCTTAAAGATAAAGATGTGGCGCGGTATCGGAGCATTATCGAGAAGCTCGGAATCCGAAAATAGGACAACCGAACCTCTTGTGCAATCCAGGTTTCAAGGTGGTGATTCTCCCCAATTACTATCTGCGAGTGCTGATGGGACCTGTGCGTAATTAGGAATAATCATTGATCGCCCGGGGCTGGGTGGATTATGAGTTATGAGTTATGAGTTAAAGGTTATCGCGATAATCCTTAACTCAGGACTCATAAAACATAATTCCTAGTTCATAATTCCCGCCCTGCAATCCCCGCGCAATCTCAAAAATGGAGGAATCATGGCTTATCGAGTTTCCGCCGACATAGGCGGGTTTGAATTTGCA
This sequence comes from Acidobacteriota bacterium, assembly GCA_023265215.1. Lineage (GTDB taxonomy): Bacteria > Acidobacteriota > UBA6911 > UBA6911 > UBA6911 > UBA6911. Next base: position 4,034 of record JAHFUH010000322.1, on the reverse strand, counting down.
ATAGAAATGGGAAAAGTCGCGAAGCAGGCTGACGGAGCCGCCTTTGTGAGCTATGGAGATACCGTTGTCCTGGTGACTGCATGCGCTCAAAAAGAGTCCAAGGAAGGACGGGACTTTTTCCCGCTCACGGTGGATTATCGTGAAAACACATATGCTGCCGGAAAAATTCCGGGTGGATTTTTCAAGCGGGAAGGGAGGCCGACCGAGAAAGAGGTCCTGACGTCAAGGCTGATTGACAGGCCCATGCGTCCCCTGTTCCCGGAAGGTTTCGGCTGCGAAACCCAGATTATCGCTTTGGTGTTATCTGCCGACAAGGAAAACGATCCCGACATCATGGGAATCACGGGGGCTTCAGCCGCCACTTATTGCTCGCCAATCCCTTTCTATAATCCTATCGGCGCGGTGCGCATCGGCTACATGGACGGCCAATTTGTCGTCAATCCCCCCATCAGCAAGCTTAAAGACAGCAGCCTGAATCTTACGGTGGCCGGGACGGAGGATGCGATTGTGATGGTCGAGGCCGGGGCCAACGAAATGTCCGAAGAGATGATGGTGGAAGCCCTGGATTTTGCTCACGGCATTATCCGAAAACTGATCGACCTTCAGAAAGAGCTCTACAAACAGATTCAGCCTGTGAAACGCGAATTTGTGAAGCATGTTTTTGATGCGGCAGAAGTGGAACGTATCGAAAAGGAATACTCCCGAAAAATTTCGGATGCGCTTCATGTCGAAGGGAAGCTGGAAAGTTACGCCCGGCTGGATCTAGTTAAGAATGAGATTGTCCATGCAATTCCTGAAGAGGAGGCGGAACGCCGGGCCCAGGCGGAAAAGATTTATCATCATGTAATGGAGAAGATCTTCCGGAAGGAAATCCTCCAGGACAAGCGCCGTCCGGACGGCCGCCAGTTCAAAGAGATCCGAGCGATCAGCGCGGAGGTGTCGCTTCTTCCGCGCACCCACGGTTCTGCGCTGTTCACCCGCGGTGAAACCCAGGCGCTTGTAACCGCCACGCTCGGAACGGCGGATGACGAGCAGCGCATGGACACCCTGGAGGGAGAATCCTTCAAAAGATTCATGCTTCACTACAATTTCCCTCCGTTCAGCGTCGGTGAGGTTAAATTTATGCGCGGGCCGGGTAGGCGCGAAATTGGCCACGGAGCCCTTGCAGAAAGAAGCATCCTGCCGATCATGCCTTCGGAGGAAGCATTCCCTTACACCGTGCGCGTGGTGTCCGACATCATGGAGAGCAACGGATCCTCTTCCATGGCCACAGTCTGTGGAGGAGTTCTCTCGCTGATGGATGCAGGCGTTCCCATCAAATCGCCTGTGGCCGGGGTTGCCATGGGCCTGGTGAAAGAAGGAGAAAGCTACGCGATTCTGACCGACATCGCAGGAGCCGAAGATCATTACGGCGATATGGATTTCAAAGTTGCGGGCACGGAAAAGGGAATTACCGGCCTGCAGATGGATATAAAAATCGGTGGAATCGACAAGGGAATCATGGCCGAGGCTCTGGCTCAGGCCAAAGAGGGGCGGCTGTTTATCCTGGAAAGGATGACGCAATGCCTGCAAGCTTCCCGCTCGGAGATTTCCCCTTACGCCCCGCGCATCATTACAATTCAGATTCCAAAAGATAAAATCGGCGGCGTCATTGGAACCGGGGGCAAGGTTATCCGCGGCATCATTGAGCAGACCGGCGTTAAGATCGATATAGAAGACGATGGCAAAGTCAATATTGCTTCCACCGACACGGATTCCGCCCAGCGTGCAATCCGAATGATCGAAGATTTGGTTATGGAAGCCGAAGTGGGCAAAACCTACCTCGGAACTGTGACCAGGCTGGTGGATTTCGGAGCGTTCGTCGAAATATTCCCGGGAACCGAGGGATTGCTTCACATTTCCGAAGTTGCCGATTTTCGCGTTCAGGATATCAACTCCGAGCTTAAGGTCGGCGATCAGATCCCTGTGAAGGTGATCAGCATTGAACCGCCAAACAAGATTCGGCTGAGCCGCAAGGCGGTTTTGCGCGAGCAGGCCGGGCTTCCTCCACAAGAACCTGCGCCCAGGCCCCAGCGGAATTCGGATAGAGATCGGGGCAGGCCGGGAGGGCCTCGAAATTTTGATCGGGATCGTTCCAGGCCGCGCGGTGATAGAGGCGGCCCTCCGAGACGTAATTACTAATTAGTAGCCGCAAGTACCAATAGTTCGGAGTCGGAGTCGGTATCGGGGTCGAAGCTGTAAAAAGCCGACCCCGGCTCCGACCCTGACGTAGCCTTGAGTTCGCGCGAAAACTATGACTCCACAAAAACTGCTGGAGCTGTTGGAAAAGGTCCGTGAAGGCGCGCTCACGCCGAAGCAGGGACTGGAAAAGCTGAAGCATTTACCATTTGAGGATTTGGGGTATGCGCGCGTTGACCACCACCGCGCGCTGCGCCAGGGGTTCCCCGAGGTGATTTTCGCGCCGGGGAAGAAACCGGAGCAGGTTGTCGGAATTGTCAAAAGCCTGACCCGGCAGAAATCAAACGTTCTGATCACCCGCTCCAATGTTGCAACCTATAACAAGGTTCGCCGGGTTGCCCCCAAAGCCCAATTTCATGCCGGCGCCCAAGCAATCACAATCGCCAACGACTCCCGGATCTACGGAGAGGGAATCATATATATCGTCTGCGCAGGTACCTCCGACATCCCTGTTGCGGAAGAAGCTGCGGTGACGGCGCGGTTGATGGGAAACACGGTGGAGACCGCTTATGATGTAGGCGTTGCAGGAATCCATCGTTTGTTGAACATAAGGGAGGCTTTGACCCACGCCAGAGTTGTGATTGTGGTGGCCGGCATGGAGGGAGCGCTGGCGAGCGTGGTTGGCGGACTGCTCAGCGTCCCCGTCATTGCGGTTCCAACAAGCATCGGATACGGCAGCTCATTTGGGGGCCTTGCCTCCTTGCTCGCTATGCTCAATAGCTGCGCTTCCAATGTTGTTGTGGTCAACATTGATAACGGCTTTGGTGCCGGGTTTGTCGCAAGCTTGATAAACAGGAGCCAGAATCCGGAAGTTGGAAGCCGGAAGGAAGAAGTCTGACCTATCCGGTTCTTGTGCGGCTTGCAGTGCGGACGACTGGCTTTAAAACGTATGTTTGTTGTCTCCGAATGAATATTCTGGCTTCTGGCTTCTGGCTTCTGGCTTCCTATACAAGTAAAATATAACCGCCCAGAATGAATACTTGAGTGGCAATCCCTATGCCTTTCTATAGTGATGCGATTGTGGATGAGGTGCGAAATGCGGTTAATATCGTTTCCATCATATCCGAATACGTGGCTCTCAAGAAGCGTGGCCGGAATCATGTAGCCCGATGCCCGTTCCATACCGAAAAAACTCCTTCCTTCAATGTTAGTGAAGAAAAGCAGATTTTCATGTGTTTTGGTTGTGGAGTGGGGGGAGATGTATTCAAATTCATTATGCAGGCGGAGCACTTGTCTTTTCCCGAGGCAATCCGATTTGTCGCCGATCGGCGCGGAATCAGCTTGCCGGAAACTTCCGTTCCAAGCTCCGTTGCGACAGGGACAAGTACAGACGTGCTGCGCAAGGCAATGAGCGAAGCGGTTAGTTTTTTCAACCATGCACTTCTCGATTCCAGTGAAGGCCAATCGGCGCTCCAATATCTCCGGGATAGAGGAGTCTCTCGTGAAACCATCACTCGATTTCAAATCGGATATTCTCCTGCCGGAAGTGAAATCCTTATTCAGTCACTGAAAGGCAAGGGATTTACCCTTCAAGTGCTTGAGGAGTGCGGGCTTGTCAAGCGTTCGGAGGATGGGAACCGCTATTATGATGCCTTCCGCGGGCGAATCATGTTTCCGATCACGGATGTGCAGGGAAGAACTATCGCCTTCGGCGGACGGGCGATGGGGGACCGGCCTCCGAAGTATTTGAATTCTCCAGAGACCAAGCTCTATAATAAGAGCCGAAACCTATACGGTCTGAGCTTCTCCAGGGAGGCAATCAGGACTCAGGATCAAGCAATCCTGGTCGAGGGATA
>JAHFUH010000321.1 GCA_023265215.1 Acidobacteriota bacterium | reverse complement strand
GCGGAACGCATCCTTTCGAATGTCATTCAACCAGCTCTGTTTCCCGTTCATCCTATCCTTGAACAACGCATAGTTCGAAAGGTAGGAGTATTTCTCCTCGATTAAATCTATCATCGGGTTCCTCAGGAATTTACGGCTTGCTCTCTGATGGTTTCCTCTTCAAGCCATCCATAACCCTTCTCTTCCAATTCCAGAGCAAGTTCTTTGCCGCCGGATCTTACAATTCGTCCGTCCAGAAGAACGTGAACCTTGTTCGGAACTATGTAATTCAGAAGCCTCTGATAATGGGTTACCAGGATCATGGCCCGATCCTGCCTGCGCAGCGCATTGATTCCGCTGGCAATGGTTTTGAGTGCATCGATATCCAATCCGGAATCCGTTTCATCCAATATGGCAAGCTGGGGTTCGAGCACGGCCATCTGGAAAATTTCATTGCGTTTTTTCTCTCCGCCCGAGAATCCTTCGTTCACCGCGCGCCGCATCAGGCTTTCGTCCATATCAACGAGCTTCATTTTTTCTTTTGCCAAAGCTAAAAAATCCATCGCGTCCAGTTCTTCGAGTCCTCTGTTCTTTCGAATTGAATTCAGAGCCGTCTTGAGAAAATACATATTGCTGATCCCCGGTATCTCCACCGGGTACTGAAATCCGAGGAATATCCCTGCGCGCGCCCGGTCCTCGGGCTGCATGACAAGGAGGTTTTTCCCATTAAAGCGGACCTCGCCGTTCACTATCCCGTATCCTTCGCGGCCTGCCAGCACTTTTGCAAGAGTGCTTTTGCCTGATCCGTTGGGACCCATAATCGCATGAACCTCGCCCGGATAGACACACAGGTCAATTCCGTGAAGAATTTCTTTTCCTTCCACCTGTGCGCGCAAACCCTTGATTTCGAGCATTTTCAATCTCCTGTCAACCGACGCATCCTTCAAGACTGACTCCCAGCAATTTCTGAGCTTCAACCGCAAATTCCATGGGCAGCTCCTTGAAAACTTCCTTGCAGAATCCATTGACGATCATTGAGACGGCGGCTTCGGAGGAAATGCCGCGTTGCTGGCAATAGAAGAGCTGATCTTCCCCGATTTTGGACGTGGAAGCTTCATGCTCCATTAGAGCCGTCGAGTTTTTAACCTCAATGTAGGGAAATGTGTGGGCGCCGCATTTATCACTCAGCAAAAGAGAATCACATCGGGAATAGTTCCGCGCGTTATCGGCGTTTTTCAATATCTTAACCATTCCGCGATAGGTATTTTGGCCATGCCCCGCGGAAATCCCTTTGGACACAATTGTGGATCGCGTGTTTTTCCCCATATGAATCATTTTTGTGCCGGTATCCGCCTGCTGATAATTGTTTGTGAGCGCCACAGAATAGAATTCGCCGATCGAGTTGTCTCCCATCAGGATGCAGCTTGGATATTTCCATGTGATGGCAGATCCTGTCTCGACCTGTGTCCAGGATATTTTTGAATTGACTCCCTTGCATTTACCCCGCTTCGTCACGAAATTAAAAATTCCGCCTTTGCCATTTTTATCTCCAGGATACCAGTTTTGCACGGTTGAGTACTTAATCTGAGCATTGTCATGGGCGATCAGTTCAACCACCGCGGCATGGAGTTGGTTTTCATCGCGCATTGGCGCAGTGCAGCCCTCCAGGTAACTCACATAGCTTCCCTCGTCCGCAATAATGAGGGTGCGTTCGAATTGGCCGGTGGACGCGGCGTTAATGCGGAAATATGTGGACAGCTCCATTGGGCAGCGCACCCCTTTTGGGATATAGCAAAAAGAACCATCGGAGAAAACGGCCGAGTTCAACGCGGCAAAAAGATTATCGGTGAAAGGGACGACATCGCCTAGGTAGCGGCGAACAAGCTCCGGGTGATTCTGCACTGCTTCGGAAAAGGAGCAAAAGATGATTCCCAGCTCGGCAAGCTTCTCCTTGAATGTGGTAGCAACAGAGATGCTGTCGAAAACGGCGTCCACGGCAACTCCCGCCAGTAGGTCGCGCTCCCTTAGAGGTATGCCAAGCTTTTCGTAAGTGGCCAGGAGTTCGGGATCGACTTCGTCAAGGCTTTTGGGCTTCGACTTCATTTTCGGAGCTGCGTAATAGCAGATGTCCTGGTAATTGATTGGCTCGAAATGAACGTTGGCCCAAGTGGGATCCTTCATTGTTTGCCAATGGCGGTAGGCTTTCAGCCTCCAATCTAGCATGAACTCCGGTTCATTTTTCTTGGCTGAAATGAGGCGTATAATTTCCTCATTAAGGCCGCGGGGAATGGTGTCGGTTTCGATGTCCGTCACGAAACCATACTTGTATTCCCGGTTGGCAAGCTCTTCAATGTTGCTGTTGGCGCTCATAACTAATATCCAGGTTTTTCGACGCTGTTTCAGGTACCGGCAGATTCAGGCAAACGAGGGATTGATTTAAAGGCTTTGTCATTTCTGCCAAAGTTATCTTTTCCAGGGCAGACTGAATTGCATGATTAATGAGATGCCAGTTGGTGCGAACGGGGCACCCCAACTCCAGATTGCAGTCTCGATTCACGGCAATGCATTCGGTAACAGCTATTGGACCTTCAAGCGCGCGAATAACAGTCGCCACCGTAATTTCCTGCGGGTCGCGGGCCAGGCTATAGCCGCCTTTTGTTCCCCTCTGAGAAGTCAGCAATCCTGCTTTGCCCAGCAATTTCAGCACTTTGCTGACAACCGGAAGGGGAAGTTGCACTATTTTTGCCATGTCACGAGCCGTGTACGTGCTCTCGCGATTTGCCGCCAGGTACGTAAGCATAACAATCCCATAATCGGCTAACTTAGTGACTCGAAGCATTTTAGTCTTTCTTCGAATAGTGTTAATAAACAGTACTAAAACGGTCCAGTATCAAATTAATATTGTTTACCGGTTTTGTCAATCAAGAAACCATAGAGCAAATGCAGTAACCAACCACGCCTAACCCGAGTTTACCACCCTCGCAGAGTAACTTAATTCCGCGTTTTGTCTCAAGAACCCCCAAACCCTTATTCACAAGCTTAAGGCAATTTTCAATATCGGCTGTGCATTGAACCTTCGTGGAAATGGCTCTGATTTTGCCATAGAGCTTCCCGGATATAAAATCGTCTATCCTGCTTGGAGGAAGCTTGCTGTTTTTTGATGAGGGGTTCGGCTTTATCGCCGAAATAGAAGGTAACCCGGAATGTATCCTTTAGTATGCCGATCCCAAGCAGGGTTTTTTCTTGAGGATCATCCGGAACAGCTAGTTTTCCCGTCTCTATAATAGTTCCACTGTTCCTGGGCGGTGGGATATTTTAAATGCACGTCGGCGATCAGTTTTCGCCAATAAACGCTATCTTGCCCAATGATGGAGAAGATCAGGTCATCTGTCGGGCGTATGGATTTGTCGGTTAGGACAAGAGGTTCCACAGCTTTTCTATAGGGTTTGATACTGTTGCAATATCAATAACGCTATACTCACTTCTTGTTTTTGTTCATATGCTGCCTGGTAGCACCTATCAAGGTTATAAGGCCCAAAACTACCATAATGCCGCACAAATAATAGGCGATTGCAGAATCTAATACCGGCATCTTTTGCCTCCTTTATTTCCAGCGCTCCTACCATTTTTGTCCGCGATGGTTCAGTCTCCAGATAATATAGAAAAACAAGGCCAGCCCCATCGTCACGAAAAACTGAAACAACAAGATCTTCCATGGCCACGCCATTTTTTATTCCTCCTTTGGATAACTACATTTTTGCGGCTAAGGCGGCAACTTTCGATTTTTGTTCAGCCGTTTTTAACTGATGCAAATAAGCAGGTTCACCCGGAAGGATGAGGTTCATAACAACTCCGACCACCAGAGTAGCAAAAGTTGTGGGGTATACGTTTAAGCTCAAATAGGAAGGCAGCCAGGTTGGGGCGGCAAAAGTCCAGAGGAAGTTTGCAAAGTAACCTGCCAGAATAGTAGTCCAGGCCGCAACTTTGTTGACCTTCCACATCATCCCGATTAAATAGACGCCAAAGACGGGGATCGCAAACGAGAAGGTCCACATGAAAATCGAGAAGAGATACGGGAGTTTTAAAGCAGGAATAATGACCAGGCCCGAGCAAACGAAAATCATGACCCTGGTCAATAGCAAGAACGTGGAATCGCTCATTTTGGGGTGGACAGCTCGCTTGAAGATGTCATGAACAATAATGTGGGACGATGCCAGAATCAGACCGCCGGTTGTCGAAAGAGTTGCAGCGAGAAGGGCTATCATTAAAAGGCCCACTATCCACTGAGGAAGCGCCATCAATGCAAGTCCAGGCAAAGACAGTTTGGCGCCCCCGACAGCAATGGCGGGAATAGACATGCCTACCAAAGCGAGGATAACCCATGGATAAGTGGACAGGCTATTGATGAAGGAAGCCCAGAAAACGCCGCGCCGGATATCGGACTCAGACCGGGCCAGAAGCATGGGTTGGTTCTGCACCTGAGATGCGCTGCACATAAATACCAAAAGAATAAGGCAGGGGAAAATTATGCCGAAGACAACGTCCGGCGAGAAATTCGTAATACTCGTTTTCCAGGCTGTTCCTGCTTGGGCGTAAGCATCGGATACGGATCGCCATCCACCGTGTCCGGCAAGCCAGGAACCGGTTGCGAAAACAGCCAGAAAGGAACCCACAATCAGCATAACAGCGTTAAACATGTTCATCCAGGCAGCCTGCGCCAAACCGCCAACGAGGATATAGATAATCGTCAAACCTACCGCCAATAAGATGCACCAGGGATTAAAGGGAATGCTGCCGCCGCCCAGAGCGTAAAATGCTGTGGCTGTAGCCGTTATTTCAGCAATGCAGATGCCGATCAATTGGGCAGGAAAAATAGCAGATATAAGCCATCCAATCCGTTCGCCAAAAATTTTGCCCATTCCTTCCGGGAAGGTCTGGACGTTCAGCCTGCGGAACCAGGGGCCGAACCAGAGCACAAAAAGAGGGACAAACACGCCGCCGGACATCATACCCCACCACAAAACAGAAGCCCCCATATTCGCTGAGGCTTCCCATAGGGACATAGTATGTCCGCTTCCCAAGGGAGCAAGAACAAATCCGGCCATAACCAGAGGCCAAGCCAGCGTGCCGCCACCAGTTACAAAATCGCTGCCTGATTTTATTTTTTTTCTAAGATAAAGGCTTGTGCCAAGACTCAGGATGAGGAAGTAAGCAAGTGCGATCACCAATGCTGTTGACATTAAATTCCCTCCCTTGGACTATCCGGGTTTTTTGTTTGGCTGTTTGCGCATAAGGTTCTACTACAAAGGAGCGGTTAAATATAGAAAAACCTTCTCCTAGATGTATAGAAAAATAAGGCTGTTAGATGTCTGTGTTTTTCCAGTTGGCGCAAGTCCGAAGGTCGTCACGGGTCAAAAATTATGCCGGAACATTCCTGGGTTAGAACCAATCTTGGCATTAGACTTGCTTTTTGGGCGTGCAATTCCTATGATTTATGTCTTTGTATTCAGACGGAAGCAGTTATGGAGACACAGATATCATGAGTAAAAGAACGTTCCAACCAAACAACAGCAAGAGGAAGAAAGTGCACGGCTTCAGGGAGCGGATGTCGAGCAAGGGCGGCCAGCTGGTTCTGAAGCGCAGGCGCGCAAAGGGCAGAAAAAGGCTGACGGTGAGTGGCTAAGGAAAACCCTGAGGAGTTCAGGCATGAAGTCCGGATCGTACGCTCCTCGGACTATCAACGGCTCTACAAAAAGGGCAGAAAAATACACTCAGAGAAATTCGTTCTTTTTGGACAAGAGAACGGAAAAAGCTATCATCGCCTTGGAATTACGGTGTCACGAAAGGTTGGAGGCGCCGTTGTCCGGAACAGAGTCAAACGGCTGTTTCGGGAAATTTTCCGAAGGTCATACGGCGAAATTCCGAGCAGGCTGGATATGGTAGTCAACGCCAAAGCAGGAAGCGCTGTTGCGGTGTATAGTGAGCTGCGGAGCGAATTTCTGGCTGCAGTTCATAGGATCTGCCGATAAAAAGGCCAGATTTTATCATATCAGAATGGAGCGAGATGGCATTCCCGTTTTCCCGCAAAATCAACAGACCCCTCGCGGCGCTGATATTGATTTTGCTGAAAATTTATAAGCGATACATTTCGCCGCTCCTGCCCCGCTCCTGCCGCTTTGAGCCGACCTGTTCGATTTACATGTACCAGGCAATCAAACGAAAGGGAATTTTAAGAGGTCTTGCGCTGGGCGCAAAACGCTTGCTGAGGTGCAATCCTTTTTGCGCCGGAGGCTTTGATCCAGTCCCGTAAGCGGAACCCGTTTCAGCAAAATATCTACTATAGATCATGGAAAAACGCGCAATATTAGCCATTGGACTATCAGTGCTGGTTTTTATTCTGTTTCAATTCTACCAGCAAAAATACATGCCCCGCCCCGTGCTGCCCCGGACGCCCACCAAGACAAGCAGTCCGAGCAGGGAATATCCCGAGCAGATC
>JAHFUH010000320.1 GCA_023265215.1 Acidobacteriota bacterium | reverse complement strand
GAGGATTCCATAAAACCAGGTGCGATTCGAACCGCTGCGCAGCAGAAAATAGGCGATTATTTTGCTGCATGCATGGACGTCGACGCGATTGAAAAGGCAGGCATATCGCCGCTGCAGCCGACTCTCGATGAAATTGCCGGGCTCAAGTCGGCAAACGATATCCCTGCATTTCTGGCCAGGGAGCATTTGCGGACGATTTCAGCCCACATCATGATGTTCGCTCTCTCGTCGGGCCAGGATTTTGCCGACGCCGAAAAGGTGATTGCCTTTGCTTATGCCGGCGGCCTCGGAATGCCCGACCGGGACTACTACGTCAAGACGGATGCTAAATCCGAGGAACTGCGCAAGAAATACCTGGAGCACGTGCAGCGCATTTTTGAGTTACTGGGCGACCTTCCGCAAAAGGCTGCACAGGAAGCACAAACCGTGATGTCCATTGAAACAGACCTCGCAAAAGCTTCGCTGACTCGCGTCGAAAAACGCGATCCCCATAACCTCGACCACAAGATGACACGCGATCAAGTCCAGAAGCTCACGCCGGATTTCAACTGGATGACATACCTGAATGCCAGCGGCGCCGGCGCAGTCAAAGAAATGAACATCACAGAACCTAAGTTCTTTGAGCAGTTGAATGCCGAGTTGAAATCGCACAGCCTCAATGATTGGAAAACATATCTGCGCTGGCATGCGGCGGGCGCGAAATCTCCGTATTTGTCATCCAAGTTCGTTGATGAGGACTTCAATTTCAACCACAAAGTCCTGCGCGGTGTGATCGAGCAGCAGCCAAGATGGGAGAAATGCGTTCAGTGGGTTGATCGCGATCTCGGGGAGGCTCTTGGGCAAGAGTTTGTTCGCCGCACCTTCACGCCCGAAATGAAACAGAAAACGCTGCTCATGACAAAGCAGGTCGAGGAGGCAATGGATGAGGATATAAACGCATTGCAGTGGATGAGTCCGGAAACAAAAAAACAGGCCCTGGTCAAATTGCATGGAATCCGGAATAAAATCGGCTATCCGGACAAATGGCGCGACTACAGCGCCCTGGAAATCAGGCGCACGAATTTCTACGGAAACATTGAACGGGCGATGACGTTCGAATCGAAACGCCAGCTGGCAAAAATCGGGAAGCCGCTGGACAGGGGAGAATGGCAGATGACTCCTCCGACAGTGAACGCCTATTATGATTCGCAGATGAACGATATTAACTTCCCGGCCGGAGTTTTGCAGCCTCCGCTTTACGACCCAAAGATGGACGATGCCCCCAATTACGGCAACACCGGTGCGACCATCGGCCATGAATTGACACACGGCTTCGACGATGAGGGCCGCCAATATGATGCGAAGGGCAATCTGCACGACTGGTGGACCGGGCAGGACGCGGAAAAGTTCAACAACCGCGTGCAATGCGTCAAAGACCAATACAAAGAATACCTCGTGGTGGACGACATTCACATCAACAGCGACCTTACCGCAGGCGAAGATGTAGCCGATCTGGGCGGCACAATCCTGGCTTACATGGCGTGGAAGAAGGAAACGGAAGGAAAGCGGCTGGAGCCCGTCCAGGGATTCACTCCCGATCAGCGCTTTTTCATTGGAATGGCACAATGGGTTTGCAATAACGAGCGTCCGGAAAATCTGCGGCTCAGGGCGGCGACAGATCCCCATTCACCGGGCAAGTACCGGATCAACGGCGTCGTCTCCGATATGCCGGAATTTCAAAAAGCTTTCAGCTGCCAGCAGGGACAGTCCATGGTCCGGCAGAATGCCTGCAGGGTTTGGTAGCATTATCCGGAGCCAAACATTCCTGATTCAAGCGCTGAAGGCGCGTACCACACCAGCGTGGCATGAAATGCCAAATGAAAAAATTTGTGAAAGCTTTGAGTCCAAATCCGGTCATTTGCCGGGAAGATCTGCGAAAACTTCTCCATGGATGTAAAAATTAGTAGCAACAGAACTATTGGTATTTCTATTCTAATGGAATGACGATAAAGCTGAGGTATGTCAGCCGCGATTGTTCAAGCCGAAACTGCAGTAAAGCTGAGCCCTTTCGAACGCTTTGGCAACACGCTCAAAGTCATGATTGAGAAGGAGGCCAGCGATCTTCACATTTCCGTCGGAAGCGGTTTCCGGATCCGGATATTGGGGGAATTGGTTCAAGCCCCCGATTCGGCACCGCTCACGCCGAGCGAAATCGCCTCGATTGCCGGAGGCATTCTGCTCGCAAGCCGCAAATGCACAAAAGAAAATGTATTGAGGTTTGTTGAAGAGCTGACGGATTTCGACTGCTCTTACTCGGTACCCGGGCTGGGGCGGTTCAGGGTCAACATTTCAAGCCAGCGGCGGTCTTTGGCCCTCGTTTTGCGCCATATCCCTTATATCTTGCCGACAATTGAAAGTCTGCAATTGCCCTCCGTACTAGGGGATATTGCGCTGGCTGAACGCGGGTTGGTGCTGGTAACGGGCATAACGGGCAGCGGGAAATCAACAACATTGGCTGCCATGATCAACCTGATAAATCATAAAAAGCGACGAAAGATCGTCACCATTGAAGATCCTATAGAATTCCTCTATCGAGATGACATGTGCAGCATTGCACAGCGCGAATGCGGATCGGATACCGAGAGTTTCGCAAAAGCGTTGCGTGCCGCACTGCGGCAGGATCCGGACATCATTCTCGTGGGGGAAATGCGCGACAAGGAAACCATTGATATTGCCATCAAAGCTGCGGAAACAGGACATCTGGTCCTCTCGACGGTCCACACAACGGACGCGCCCAGAACAATCTCGCGCATACTCAGTGTCTTCGATCCGTCCGAGCAGGCCTCAACTCGGCTGCGATTGAGCGAAACCCTGCTTGCGGTCATTTCTCAACGTTTGATCAAGAGGGCCGACGGTAGCGGCCGAGTGGTCGCATGCGAAATAATGCGTCAGACGCAGACCATCCAGGAATGCATTGCGGAACCGGAAAAGACCTTCATGATGAAGGAGTACATCGAAAAGGGCCGCGAGTTTTACAGGATGCAGACTTTCGATCAGCACGTCACCGATCTCTACCGCAACGGGATTATCGATCTGGAAACAGCCAAATCGGCCGCGACTTCCGCCGCGGACTTCGAGCGCAACCTTTCGTTTGAATAATCGGAATAAATTCGCCAATTCAGGGTAGCGAAGCTTTGGCGTAGAAGGGATTTTCGATTATGAGATTTCTGATCTTAAGGCCGTGTTGAAAGCCCTCCGAGAAAAAACGCTCACAATCAGCGTTTAACGCAGCGGTGACGATCATGCAATCATAATAGGCCAACTGCCATCGCTCCTGGGCTTCAAGCGCTTCATGATAGGACTCAATGCTCGGGAAAAATTCGCAAAGCGGTGAGAGAACCGATTGCGGGTATTTGGCACAATCTCAGGCAGTAAAAGGGATCTTGAATTTACAGGTCGCCACATTTAAAAATTCCCGGGCAACCTGGAAGCTGATCACGCCCTGGCTGCCCTCAACTGCTTTCGAAATTAACCTGCGGGCCAGCGCCTGTTTTTCAGGAGCGGTGGAATCAAAAGCATTCACAAGGATGTTGGTGTCCAGGAAAAACTTACCTTTCATTGAGCCCGTCCCTCGATAACTTGCCCCCTGCACGAACGTATGAAAGCCTTTCCATCAACTCGTCATAAGCTTGAAGTCGCCTTTTGGGCGCAGTGTATTGAGCCAGCCATTTCCGGAAAAGCGCATTGAGTGTGGTTTCTTCTTTGCGCGCTTTTTCACAGGCATAGCGAATCAAGCGCTCGTCGGCACTCAATGTAATGTTTTTCATAATGCACCCTTGCTGAATTAACACTATTTCAGCGTGCACTATTTACGCGTGAGCTTTCAAATAAAGGGACACGGAATACGCGGAAATAATCCCGGCTACTTTCTGCAAACCGGGCATTCGGGATCTTTGGATATTTTGAACTCCCGAATGTCAGGTCATATCCGCAAGAGCAGAGCAGTCTGCTGGTCAGAGTGTAACTCCAAGACACAAAGGATCGAAAACTCAAAGGAAAACATGGGATTGCGACGCAGCCTCCGATGTATCGGGCCTATGATTCCCTTGCCGCAGGTGCTTTCGATAGGATAAGCTGATAGAATGTTTGAAGTTCCTAAAACGAATTGAGGGAAATGATGGGTGGAAGCCAAATCCGTTACGACATCAACTTGCTGACAGATGACGACCTGTTTCTCTTCAATGAAGGGTCACATTTTCGCCTCTATGAAAAGCTTGGGGCCCATATTCTGAATGCGGGCGGCGAGGAGGGAACCTATTTTGCGGTATGGGCTCCTAATGCGGAACAGGTATCCATCATCGGCGATTTCAACAACTGGAATAAGACGCAGCATCCGCTGAGTTCAAAGGGGCATTCAGGCATCTGGGACGGTTTCCTGGCCGGAGTTGGGAAGGGCGCCCAATACAAGTTCCACATTTCAACCAAATACAAGGGATACGTGGTGGACAAGGCCGACCCTTTCGCTTTCTGTGCCCAGCTTCCTCCGGCAACGGCTTCTGTGGTCTGTGATCTGAACTACTCGTGGGGAGACTGGAAATGGATGGAAGAAAGGCACGCGCACAGTTCTTTCCATTCTCCCATGGCCATCTATGAGGTACACCCGGGCTCCTGGAAGCGCATCCCAAATGAAAATCACCGCTCTTTGACTTATCGTGAGCTTGCCCACAGCCTCGTTGAGTATGTGCTCGCAACCGGCTTTACGCATGTGGAGCTCATGCCCATAATGGAGCATCCCTTCTATGGATCCTGGGGCTATCAGGTAACCGGCTTCTTTGCACCCACCCAGAGATATGGCAGCCCCCAGGATTTTATGTATCTGGTGGACTGCCTGCACCAGCATGGAATCGGCGTCATATTGGATTGGGTCCCATCCCATTTCCCAAATGACGAGCATGGTCTGACTTTTTTTGACGGAACACATCTTTACGAACATGCGGATGAAAGAAAAGGATTGCACCCCGACTGGAACACCTCCATTTTTAATTATGGCCGAAACGAAATTCGCAGTTTTCTTATCAGCAGCGGGCTTTTCTGGCTGGACAAATATCACATCGATGGTTTGCGCGTAGATGCGGTCGCCTCCATGCTTTACCTGGACTATTCAAGAAAAGAAGGGGAATGGATTCCCAACCAGTTTGGCGGAAGAGAAAACCTGGAAGCGGTTGACTTCATCCGCCGCTTGAACCAGGAAGTCTATAAAGCGCATCCGGACACCCAGACCATTGCAGAAGAATCCACAGCCTGGCCTATGGCAACAAGACCGCCCTACGTAGGAGGGCTTGGCTTCGGCTTCAAATGGGATATGGGCTGGATGCACGACACCTTGAAATATATCAGCCATGACCCGGTCCATCGCAAGTACCACCATAACGAAATTACATTCCGATCGCTGTATTCTTTTTCAGAAAACTTCATCATGCCCCTTTCTCACGACGAGGTCGTGCACGGCAAGGGTTCGCTTCTCTCGAAGATGCCGGGCGATGATTGGCAAAAATTTGCCAATCTGCGCATTCTGCTTGGATATATGTACGCCCAACCCGGGAAGAAAATGCTGTTTATGGGGGGCGAAATAGGGCAATGGCGAGAGTGGGATCACAACAGCAGCCTGGACTGGCATCTGTTGCAGTACGAAAGCCATCAGGGCCTTCACCGGTGGGTTGAAGACATCAACCGCCTTTATCGATATGAACCGGCACTGCACCTGGATACGGAATCAGAGGGATTTGAATGGATCGACGGCAGCGATGCGGATAACAGCATCATATCCTTCCTGCGCAAAGGAGCCAATCCGGGCGAGGTAATCCTGGCGGTCTGCAACTTTACGCCGGCGCCTCGAGTTGGCTACCGTGTGGGCGTTCCATCCGGCGGATTCTGGAAGGAAATACTAAATAGCGACGGCAAAGAATATTTCGGCAGCGGCGCAGGAAATTCCGGTGGAGTCATGGCGGAGCCGGTACAGGAGCATGGCCGCAATTTTTCGCTAAAACTGATGCTCCCACCACTGGCAATCGTTTTTTTTAAAATGGCGTAGCGCCACATCATGCCCCCCCGGTTGTTTTGCGCGAATATGCCCAATTCTTCCGCCACACGGGCAATTGAAGCTTCGTGTGATTGCTAATGGTTTTGCGAGCTGAGTTTTAGACCCGGAACGCTCTGGTAATATTTGCGGTTTCTTGTAATGAGAACGGCTCCGAGTTCCAGGGCAATTCCTGCGATAAGCAAATGGCCTTGGACGAAACGCCGGCGACTGATTAATAAAGCCGGAAAGAAACTTCGATATTTGCCTGCACGTCCACAGGCGTTCCGTCGAGGGTGCCCGGATTGAAATGCCATTTTGTCAAAAGAGTCTTAAGCGCCGACTCGTCCAGCCCATAGCCCAAACCCGACAGGATCACGGGATTAATTACATATCCGTCCTTGTTGACGACGGCTTTGATTATGACAAT
>JAHFUH010000319.1 GCA_023265215.1 Acidobacteriota bacterium | reverse complement strand
TGGTTTTGATCGTCACCCAATTCCCGCTGGGCGCTTTGATTGAGTCCAGAGTCAGGCGGAGATAACCCGGGTTGTGAAGCCGGCCCGATGAGCGCGCAGAGACGACTCGGCCGCGCAGAGGTGTCCCTCTCGGCAAAATCGTCCTGCCGCCAATAATCACGGGAGCATCAAGCTCCGCATCGAAATGCTGGCCCGGACTGGCCGATTGGCTGCTGATGGTCTCCAGTAGGCGGACTGTAAGGGTTCCTCCCGGAATGGTAACAGATCCTGGTGACCTCTGCTCGGGCGCCGTCGAAACATTTCCGCTGTTTGCGGTTTCGCTGGGGGCGGCTGCCGATGCGGAGGGTTTTTCGCTGCAGCCGGCCAGCAATAGCATCATGGAAACAACAAACACGGTCCATGCGGCCCAGGCCGGAGATAGGCAATGTTGTTTCTTGGATTTAAAATGTATCATCTTATTAGCCTCCTTTGCAGATTACTCATGATCTCAAGCAAGCCATGTGCCGGATTCGCCAAACGCTACTGTATCAATGGGAAACCCGGGAATTGGGGGCAACTGAAGGGGTGGAGGGGACGGCATTCTGGGGAAAATTTCCCCGCCTGCAATAGGCGCCATCCGAGGACAAATTTCGTGTAATCACTGTCATTTGTGGCGTTTGTCTCGGATAGTGGGCTGGCGAATTGAAACCGATTGGCCTTTATTGCTTTAAAAGAACAACAGGATAAATTGAGAACCAAAAACGCAAGGGAAAAGGAAATTGGATGATCGTATTCGCTGACTTCATTCTATAATTCGCTCAGCGGCATTATAATATGTTGCAAAAGGCGGAATGCAATTCGTCCTATATAAGGAGGAACTCGCCATGATTAAAAATATTCTTTGTCACAGCGCTCTGCGCACCCTGGCCATTCTGGCCACTCTAACAGTCTTTCTTGCCGCCGGCATACTGCGGGGAGTTGAGCAGGCCGCCCCGATAAGCGCGCCCCCGGTCACCAAAGTGGTTCTCTACAAGCACGGCATGGGCTACATCGAACGTCAGGGGAAGGTTCGGGACACGGCCGTCATGCAACTGGCTTTCCGCGCAGATCAGATGAAGGATCTCCTGACAAGCTTCTACGCGGTCGACCTCTCGGGCGGCCGGATTATCTCGGTTCAGTATGAGACAAGGGACCCGCTCTCAAAGCAGCTTCAGGACATCCTGATCAATGTGCCCGAAAAGGCCGCCCTATCCCAGTTCCTGACACAGCTTAAGGGTGCCCGCATTTCAGTCAAGGCTTCCGGCGAGAGCATTGTGGGCCGCGTTCTCGGCACAGAGCCGATCACCGAGGTCATCAACGGGCAGAGCGTCCGGCAAAGCTTCCGGCTCGTTATACTAACCGATGCCGGCCCCATCCGTTCAGCGGACCTGTTCGGTATCACTGAATTCTCCCTGGCCGACGAGGCTCTCCAGAGAGACCTGAGCCGCCTCCTCGACCTTACGCTCGACAGCAAGTACACGAATCGCAAGAAGCTCACCCTCACTTCCGCGGGACAGGGGGAACGCGAGGTGCGTCTTGGCTACCTTGTGGAAATGCCCATCTGGAAAGCCTCCTATAGGCTAATCCTCAATGCTAAGGAGAAGGAATCCGCCCTTCTCCAGGGATGGGCGCAGGCCGAAAACACCACCGAGGAAGACTGGAAGGACGTTTCTCTTTCCTTCGTGGCCGGTAATCCTTTCTCGTATGTCATGGATCTCTACGCGCCGCTTTACATAAAGCGGCCACAAGTGGCTGTCCCGGGCTTGCAGGATCTGGCAGTGGATTGGGGCCAGACTACGCCGCCCGAGACCAGTTCGGAATTTAAAGCCTTGAATGCTCCTTCCCCAGCAGCCCCACCGGCAAGGCGGCTTATGGGCGGCGCTGTTTCCGGTCTCGCCGCCGCCAATGTCGCCCAGAGCATGGACCAGATGCAGTTGGAATCCGGTGCGTCCTTTGCCTCGAAGGAAAGATCATTTGGCGAAACCATGGCATCTTCGGTCGGCGCGGCTGCTCAGGGAGCGAAGGTAGGGGATCTCTTCAGCTACACGGCAAACGATAAGGTAAGCATCCCCAGAGGACAGGCGGCCCTGGTGCCCATTGTCTCAAAAACAGTCCAGGGGAAACGCGTTGTATATTACAAAGCGGCTTTCTCTCCCAAGCCGACAAACGCCTGGGTGCTCAGGAACGATACGGACCTGACCTTCGAGGCAGGGGCGGTCACCTTTTTCGAGGGGAGCACTTCGCTCGGCGAGGGGATCCTGGCCCACACTCTCCCACCAGGCAGCCAGGAGGTCCTCCCTTATGCCGCGGACGCATCGGTAGACGTAAGTCCTCGGACGGAGCCCAACCTGCAACCCTATTATAAGGGAAAGCTGGTGGATGGCATCCTCACCGTCACCCGTGTGGAAACCCTTAAAACTACCTGGAAGCTTACCAACCGGGGGAAGGAATCGGCTACGCTCTGGCTCAACCAACCCAAGACCATGCCTTACCAACTGAGCAAGCCGGAGAAACCCCTGAAGGAAGTAGACAATCACTACCGATTCGAGGTTGTCCTCAAGCCGGGGGAAACGACTGATTTCGTCGTAGAGGAGAAGCGCGATGTCCAGGAGTCGGTGGATGTTGGACACGCTGATGTGACACGGGTGCGTTTCTTCGCAGCCGAGCAATATCTCTCTGCAGCTACGCGCGCATTTCTAGCCGATGTCGGCGGGCTCATGGCTAGGAAAGCCACACTCCAGCGGCAAATCAACGAGTGGCAGGATCAAGCCCGGCGCCTGACCGATGAGGAGAACCGTCTGCGGCAGAATGTCAACACTACTTCCACCAATACGCCCACCGAGAGAGATCTGCGAGCCAAGTGGATGAACGCTCTCGCCACGGCGGAAGACAGTCTTACCGCGCTGCGCGGCCGGATTGACGATGTGTCGGGCCAGGTCCGGCAGGTCGACGAGGAATTGGCCCGGAAAGTCAGGGAGTTCAAGGGAGAATAGGAATCAGGACACGGAATACACGGATTTAACGGAAGAAAGATAATATTTTACTTTCTCTGTGTTCTTCCGTTAAATCCGTGTTCTCCGTGTTTTTTTCGCCGCGGCGGGGCAGGTTCGTCGGAAGTGATTATTGGATCAGAGACGATCTTCACGATCCTCTGAACATGCCGAAAAAAAGAATGGGCAAATATGGGGACACTACGCGAAAAGATCGAAAGCTTTGCGATCAAGATCCTGCCGGGTGGAAATTACTTTGAGATTCGCTTTAACTGTTGTCTTGGCCCGATTTATTGCAAGCAGTTCTGCGGCGAAGTCAGATATGGATACTGTGTCGGGTGATTCGCCGGGAGCAGTCAGACTAGCGGATGCAATTCGCTGCGCTGCCTGATTGAGAGAATGCTCGGCAACAAAAATCCCGTTTAGCGAAATTCCATAATCAGCGGACATAGTTTGCCCCAATGACTTTCACATCGGCAAGCATAGGGGCAAGCTATTTCTTTTTCTTTGTCTCCGGGAATTTGAGCTGCTGTGAGAAGAACGGCAGCAGGTTGTTCTGAAAACGTGCTGTTACACGATTCCCGTGGTCGCCCTCGTACTGTTCAAATGTGTGAGGAATCCCTAGGCGCGTGAGCGCCTTATCGAGATCGATATTTGAGGCGCCGAGCGTATCTTTGTCGCCGACATCCATGGCGATGGCGTGGTATTGCTTCAGGCTTGGAACATACTGATCAACCATCACCAGCGGTGAGTTCGCCGCCCACTTCGCGGCGATCACTGGCTGGATTTGACCGTCCTTGGTGGGCAGATCGAAGTATTGCGGAGGATTCATAGGGTTTGGTGCCCATGCCGCAGACTGTGCGGAGAGCACGTTTCCGAATCCACCGGCACCGCGCCCTCTTCCCTCCGCTGCCGGACCACGCGCGGTGCTGCTCGGGGTGGGAGCTGGAGGAGGAGGCGGGGGGGCGGGAGCGGGAGCGTTGCCCCGGCCGCGCGCGCTGTCTGGGGTAGGCAGCATTTGCGTCGCATTGTTCATCAAACAGCACGAACTCATTGCGTAAAGCGCCGAAAACACTTCTGGGTGTTTCATCCCGATGCGCATGGTGCCATAGCCGCCCATGGAATGTCCGGAAAGGCCACGGCTATCGCGATTTGCTATAGTCCGATAATGACTGTCGATGTATGCAACCAGGTCGTGAGAAACGTACCCCTCCCAGTCGCCGGTCGTCGGAGAATTGGAGTACATGCTTCCGCTGTAAACCGTAAGCGCATCCGGTAGCACGAGGATCATTTCACTCGACCCCGCGGCGATGGCGCTGTCTGCCGTATCCGCCAGATTCAACATCTTCACGTAAGCTTCAACGCCAACGGAGTAGCCGTGTAGGAAGTAGACCACGGGATAACGCCGGGTGCGCGCTTTCGAATAACTGGGAGGCAGATAAACTACCACGTCGCGGTCCGGAGTGTCACCTTCCAAATTGCCTTCAAGCGAAGCCCCATGCACTTTGATACGCTCAACACTTCCCTTGGGCGAATTCACTGCGCTCGTTTTCGTTTGCGCAGCAAGAGGGCCGATTGCAAATGCCAGGGCGAACAGCAACAGCGAGACCAGAGTGAGGCCTTTTATAGATGATTTCATAACCAGCGCTCCACATGCGATATTGACGTTCTCAACATTACCTGCGTTCTTGAGCTACGATTCCATAGTCGGGCCCTTATACGCAAGAACAAATAAGGCGTAACCATGGCCCTTTTCTATGGTTTATATCATGATGATTCAAGTCCGTGTGCGGGATTAATCGCCGACGTCCTGCCCAATAATGCTGCATGGTTTTATATTTTTATCGTGATTACTTGCTGGGCCGCTACGCAGCCAAAAGCAAAAACCATGCAGCATTGGACGTCCCCATCGGCGCCCCGGGGGAAAATTAACGGCGGCCGAGGCTGATCATATTGGCAAAGATACGGAATGCTCCAGGAATGCCCGCCGGCAACTGGCGGAACCACGCGTAACCTGTGTAGATATAATTTCCTTTCCCGTATTGTGCAATCAGCATCCCGCCATCTTTCGGTTGTTCTCCCGGATCGTATCCCGACAAGAGAGCTTTGTAATGAGAATCCCATTTGCTCATGAAATACAGCCCTCTCTCCTGGACCCAGCCCTGGAAATCCGACTCGGTAATTTTGTTTGGCTGGTTGAATACCGGATTCGCAGGATCAAGAATCTTGATGGGCGAATCCTCATCCGTAATACGCTCCGAATCGGAAACGGTCATCGGGTAAGGTCCAAAAGAATAGGAAGGAGCTCCGGCTCCTCGCGTTCCTTGTTCCGGGCGGACATATTGGACAATCAGAGTTCCTCCACGATTTACATAGTCCAGAATTCGCTGGTTGTTCGCTTTCAGGTCTTCATTTACGTTGTAAGCCCGGATACCGGTCACGATGGCTGAGAATCGGCTGAGATCACCAAAGGCCAGGTCGGAAGCAGAAATCATCTGGACTTTCACTCCCAGTTGTTCAATCGCCTCCGGAACTTCATCTCCGGCGCCGGGGATGTAGCCGACCGTCAGATTAGGAGGCGTTTTGACGTCGAAAATCTCGATTTTGGCGCGAGCCGGATGATAGAAATTCCGCGTCCAATTTTCGGGGTAGGAAATGATCTGATATCCATTTTTAAATTCCTGTCCATCCATTGTGGCAATTGCCTGCACAGGATAATCGGTCGGTTGCGATCCTGCTGGAACCTGGACAAAAAAGCTGGTCGAGTAAGTTTCACCTTTGCGCGACAGCGCAAACTGCGATTCAACCGGCCTCACATGCCATCCAGCGCTTGTCTGAAGCTTCAGTGTCCCTCGTGCTCCGCTCTTGAGGTTGTTTAAAATGGAAACTCGGAATTCGTACTCCTTAGGCTTCGGGAGTACTGGAGCGATCTTGAAATCCGGATCAAGAACAAGGGATAACGCCGGCACGATCTGAAATTCCGTAAAATCAGGGCCTCGCAACTGATTTCCCGCCTGAGCCCTCACAATCGCGCGAATTGGAATCTCGATGTGCTGAAAAATGTAAACAGCTTCAGCTGTGATTTCGGGTTCCCCGAAAGGGGCAAATTCATCTGCAGTCGGGCTGGTTTTATAGCGGGCCCCGCGCGGATTTTCGAGATGCCAGAATTGCTCCGTCATTTTAGCGTTTTTCGCAATCTCGACGGTGAATCTGTGGGTGCTGCTGCCGGCCTGGTCATCCAGCCGAGGATTCGTGCTTGCGGGCGTGACGGTTCCCAATGCAGTGATAAGCGTCAATTTCCTTAATTTGACCGGCTCGGAGCCGCGGTTGTAAAAGTTGACCGTGACTTGTTCTTTTTCCCCCGGCACGCCCATGAGATCTTCGCTCCGGGCCACCATGTAAATTCCCAAAACTGCGGCTGCAGCATTCTGGAAATCGAGAAGCTTCGACCGGAGTGCTTGCAGCACTGGAGCTTTTGCCGGCG
>JAHFUH010000021.1 GCA_023265215.1 Acidobacteriota bacterium | reverse complement strand
CCTATTCCGGGTCCGCTAATGGTTTATTTGAATTGGCGTCGGCACAGGTGGGCCATCCTGATAAACAATAAGGATCATTGGTAATAGGAAATTGAGTTTCGCAAGCGATCAAGGCGAATGCGTCCGAATATTTTAGATCGTTCATTGATTGAAGAATCAGCAATCGCAAACAGGGCCATTTCGCTGGCGTATCTCCCAGAATCAATTTCATATCTATAACTTACCCCGATCCCAAGAACTTCGGGCTGTAAGTGAAAGGGCGAAGCTTTAGCGCAACTGCACTTTTTCTTTTTCTTATTGTTTCGAGGGACCCCATGGAAAATGAACAAACTCCGAACCATTCGCTGATCCGTGCGCAGGATTTGGCAAAATATCCGGCCCACTACTATCCTCCTCCGGAATCGTCGGCATCTCGCTATGAATCCGAGGAAGATGAAGCTATCAACCTGCTGGATTACTGGCGCGTCATAGTGAAACGCCGCTGGACGATTCTGACAGCAGTGGCGGCAGTGCTTATAATCGCATCCATTTCGACCTGGAAGGCAATTCCCATTTATCGTTCGACAATAAAAATCCAGATCGATCCGGAGCAGGCAGGTGTGCTTCCTTTCAAAGACACCGTCGAACCTACTGCCAGCTACGCTCAGAGTCAGGATTATCTTCAAACCCAAATCAAGGTCTTGGAAAGCAAGACGCTCGCGGCGCGGGTCATCAATGCTCTCGACCTGGGAAACAACAAAGGCTTTGTTGGAACCTCCAAGTCGGAGCCAAAAAGCAAAACAATGGAATGGTTCCGCAGCTGGTTCGGTGCGAACCAAGAGGAAGAAGAAAATGCAGACATTGCGGCTAATCAAGAACGCAAGCTTGATAACCTGGTTCGAATTTTTGGCGCAAACCTGTCTACCAGCCCGATCCGGAACAGCCGGCTGGTAGATGTGAGTTATGAGAGTCGTGATCCGAAGCTTGCTTCCCTGGTAACAAATCAACTGGCGAGGGAATACATCGATATGAATTTCCAAACCAAGTTCGATGCCACAAAAACCGCTTCGGAATTTCTTCTAAAACAAATGACCGACATGCAGGCAAACGTGGAGAAGTCGGAATCGAAGCTGGTTCAGTTCAGCCAGAGGAATGACATTTACGAGATCAGCGATAAAGAGAATGTGATCCTGCAGAAGCTGTCTGATCTGAATTCTGCTCTGACAGCAGTGCAAGCAGAGAGGATTCAGAAAGAGTCCGTGTGGAACATCGTTCATCAAGCCGGCCCGGACACATTTCCAGAGGCGCTGCGGAATGAAATCATCAGAGGCCTCGATGCTAACCTTGCCGCTCTCAAGGTGCAGAATGCCAAGCTGGAATCATCGTTCAAGCCCGGCTGGCCGGAACTGGACCAGGTCAAAGGGCAGGTGGCTGAAGCGGAAGCCCAGCTGGCAGCTGAACGGCAGAAGGCGATAAGAAACGTAGAGACCGAATACCGCACAGCGGTCCAGAGAGAAAAGCTTCTCAGCCAGGCGCTTGCCGATCAGAAAAATCAGGCGAATTCTTTCAATCAGAATTCAATCCAATACAATATCATAAAGCGCCAGGTCGAGACCGATAAGCAGATGTATGACGGGCTTTTGCAGCGCATGAAAGAAGCCGGTGTCGCAGGCTTGCTGAAATCCAACAACATTCATGTCGTAGACCCTGCGCATCCTTCTCAGACGCCCTACAGACCGAACAAAGCCATGAATCTTTCGATTGGTCTAGCCGTAGGGCTTCTGCTGGGATTGGGCCTGGCATTCTTCTTCGAGCATCTGGACAGCAGCGTGAAAACTCCTGATGACGTGGATAGATTCATCAAGCTGCCTTCTCTTGGGGTAATTCCGTCCGCGGCTTCATTGCTGCAATCCAGCCGGCGCAAACTCATAGCTGTTCCTGCCGCAGGCAATGAGCATAAGGAGGTTGCGCATGACAATTCCGTTGAGTTGATCACCTATCATGACGCGAAGTCGCTCATATCGGAAGCATACCGAAATCTTCGCACCTCCGTACTGCTCTCTTCAGGGTCGGGACATCCACCCAAGACGTTGCTTGTGACATCGAGCCAGGCCGGCGAAGGGAAAACCACAACGGCGATCAACATTGCCATCACCCTTTCGCAGACCGGCGGGAAAGTTGTTCTCCTGGATTGCGATATGCGCAATCCGCGAGTGCACCGAATCATGGGTGTGGAGAACTCTGCCGGAATGAGTACCTATCTTTCGGGCAACTCGGATTTGTCAACACTGATTCAACAAACGGACATCCCCAACCTGTTTATTGTGAGCGCCGGAAGAATTCCGCCCAATCCGGCGGAACTCCTGGGTTCTACACGAATGAAGCAAGGCCTTGCTCTCCTGGATGAATATTTTGAGCATATTGTGATTGATTCACCGCCGGTGCTTTCCGTTACCGATGCGCGAATACTGGGCTCAATGGTCGATGGTGTAGTCCTGGTTATTAAGGGGGGCGAAACGCCGAAGGAAGCTGTCCAGCGCACGAAGCGTCTGCTTCAGGAAGTTCATGCCCATGTGATAGGAACGCTTCTGAACAACGTCGATGTCCGGTCGGCTGATTACTATTACTACTCGAAGTATTACTACTACGGATATGGCAAGAAATATGGATACGGGTATGGCTATGGTGTCCAGCCGGATCATAAAGAGGAGGCGAATTCATGAAGAGCATGCTTTTTTATTACATGTGTATCTCCCTTGCTGCCGGTTGCGCTTTAGCCCAGCAATCGGACTCCAAGCACGTTCCTGTTTCAATGGAGGATATACTCCGCCAGCAGACTGCTAATGTGCCTGCGAAATCGGGAATTGATTTGAACGAACGCCTGCGCGCACTTTCCGGAGCGGCGCGTTTTTCCCAGGATTATCTGCTGGGGCCGGGCGACATAATTCAGGTCAATGTTTTCGGGATAGAGGATCTGAAAAACAAAGAGTTGCCTCTGGATTCCGAAGGCAAGATATCGCTTCCATTCATTGATGACGTCGTATTGATCGGACTGACTCCCCGGGAATCTGAAATCAAGATCAGCACTCTGTATGAAGCGTCGGTGATGAAGCATCCGCAGGTGGCCGTGAGCGTGAAAGAGTACAGGAGCCAGTTCGTCAATGTGTTGGGCGCAGTGCTGAAACCCGGTACTTATCAATTGAACCGGAGGGCATTTCTTGTGGATGCACTCGCAATGGCAGGCGGGCTGTTGACGGAAAAAGCGGAAGCCAAGGTATTTATTCATCATGCTGGATTAGCCTCTCCGTCCCCGGCAGAGAAGGTAGCAGGTGTGGAATCAAAGGAAAGCCTGGAAATCGATCTTGTCCAACTGCTCGAGAAAGGCGACACAAGCCTCAATGTCCCTATCTATGCGGGAGATGTGATTTCCGTACCCGAACGCATCGAGCGTTTTTATTATGTCCTTGGCGATGTCAACCGGGGCGGCGCCTTTGAGATCAAGAAAGGCGAGAGTGTTACCCTGAGCAAAGCGCTGGCTTCTGCAGGTGGGATGATGGTGACGGCGAAAGGTGGTAAGACTGCCATTATCCGGCACAATGCGGACGGAAGCACCCGTCAGATTCCCATTGATATCAAGAAAGTTCTGAAGGGGACAACTGAAGATGTGGAGTTAGCTCAGAACGATGTTGTTTTTGTTCCCGGATCAACCACAAAGACAATTGGGCGCGGAGTACTCGGCGGCATTGGTGGCGTTCTGTCTTCTCTTGTGTATCTTGGAGTTCGATAGATCAGCAGTTCTGAAACTCAATCCTGAAAATGGCTAGTCTAGAAACAGATTCTGGCTCAGTTCGCATCCTGAATTATCGGCACTCGGCTCGGCTGTGCGGAGGCTCCAGTGTTTAGCTACCTGCTTGCCTTTTCGACTGCGCTGTTCGCCTCGCTTTTTGTAACCCGAATAGTGCGCGAGTGGGCGAAAAGAAAAGGCTGGGTGGATAAGCCCGATGGGAAACGAAAATTGCACAGTCACCCGATTCCACGCGTCGGAGGGCTGGGACTTTATCTGGCTCTCGTCATGGGACTGGTCCCGATTGCATTTCTGCATACTGCAGTGGCCGATTACATGCTGCAGAATCAGCGCCCGCTAGGATTCGTTCTTGCCTTGTCGGGATTAATGATGCTGGTCGGATTGTGGGACGATCTGCAGAATGTTGTTGCCTGGAAAAAGTTTGCGGTCCAATCTCTGGTGGCAATACTCTGTTGGATGGCAGGATTCAGGATCCTTGAAGTATGGGCCGGCGATCATGTTCATTTATGGTGGGTACTATCCCTCCCGCTTACAATCCTGTGGGTTGTCGGGATAACGAATGCCTTCAATCTCATCGATGGTATTGACGGGCTTGCCGCCGGCGCAGCTTTGTTTGCGACGCTGTCAATGCTGGTTGTCTCGGTAGTTGGCAACCTTGCGCTTTCCGCAGTTTTGCTCTCCGCGCTTGCCGGGGCGATTCTTGGCTTTTTGCGTTTTAATTTTAATCCGGCCTCAATTTTCCTCGGCGACAGCGGAAGCTATTTGTTGGGATTCATATTGGCCTTGCTTTCGATCAGAGGCTCCCAAAAAAGCACAGCCGCCTTTGCGATAGCAGTGCCGGTTGTGGCTCTTGGGTTGCCGATGCTTGATACGGGGCTGGCAATTGCCCGCCGGTTTGTAAGAGGGAAACCTATATTTTCCGCAGACCGGCACCACATCCATCATCTTCTGCTGAATCGTGGCCTGAAGCCCCGGCACGCCGCAGTCTTGCTTTATGGCATCTCGGGCATATTTGGGCTTTTTTCACTTTGTTTCATCAATCCTGCCGGGAAGACAAACGGAGTCGTTCTGGCAATTCTGGGTGGTTGCATTGGGCTTGGAATCCGGCAGCTGAGATATGCCGAACTGCAGGGATTGAAGGGGCATCTGTCCCGAGGACTGCAACACCAGAGAAAGCTTCTTGCCGGAAGTGTGGTTGTTGGCCAGACTATCGAAGGCATGCAAAACTCCAAAAGCCTGAATGATTTAGTGCATGCCGTTGGTGCAGGCCTTGAAGAACTGTGTTTCTCACGATTTGAATTAGCTGTTTTAAATGATCGGTTGGCGACTTCGCTGCAATTGGATGGACAATGGGATTTGATCCATTCGGGCATGGGAAGCACTCTCCTGCGATGGACTTCGCGTTGCAAGTCTTGTGAAAGAAGAGCGGATACAAAAATTGCAGAGAATATACAGACCTATATGATCCTGGAAAATGGGGATGATTTTTCCTGTGATGGTTGTGAAGGATTAAAAAATCCAACTCTCCAGAGAAACATGAAACCCAGAGGTTTGGCTGATTCTGCTGTTGACTATCGAATTACTTTCCCATTATGCGATAGAGGCGGCTCCGAACTTGGGACAGTGCGATTCTATCATCCAGTCGGAAATGATTACCCTATTTCCGCTATTGCTATTCTGAGCCAAAACGTTGGGAGCGAATTTGAAACAGCCCTCCAGCGGATTATTACCAATGACTTACCTCAGGTCCAAACCAGTGACAATCTGGAGTGGCTTGAGCCTGGGGTCATGCAGGAAATAGTTCTTCAAGAACGGAGAAAGGCTCAATTGTGAGCTCCAAAATGGCTTTTCAAGACGCATTTTGTCTCGCATGCGGCAGCGATGACCTAAGTTCACTAAGGACGTAGCGGGCATCGCTCGGGACCGTTTTCAGCGAAATGCATCTTATCGAGTGCAATAACTGTTCCTTGTGCTTTGCCTGGCCTCCGCCCGAGCCGGCAGCACTCGAAAGGTACTATGCCGACGATTACTGGCGCCACCGCAATTTGGATTCATGGGCGCGCCGCGCAATGGAACATTGGCAGCAACAGGATCACGCTCGTTCTCAGTTGGCATTCATCGCCGGCGCACTTCCATCGCACGGTCTTAATGGGGTCTTGGATATTGGCGCGGGGTTCGGTGAATTTCTGAATGAAGTGCGTAGCTGTGGCGGGAATGATCTATGCGCCGTTGAGATTTCGGATGATTCAGCAAAAAAATTGAAAAAAAAGGCTTTACTGTAATTCGGAAAATCTGGGAAGATCCTGAGACGACTATTCGTGTTTCACAATCTCTGCCGGTGGTTCGACTGGTTCGCGCTTCTCACGTTTTGGAGCATACTGCTGCACCCATGGAGTTCCTTAGCCGCATAGCGAATGTTTTAGCCGATGACGGTGTTCTTATGTGCGAGGTCCCGCATGACCCGAAAAATGCATTGCTTCTGCCGGCTCAGATCCGTCCTCAGGATACGCCGCATCTTTTGTTCTTTTCCGAAAATAGCCTATGTCGACTCCTGGAAATGAGCGGTCTCAGCATAATCGCAACCGGTGTGTACGGCGATGAACCGGAAACGAGATCCTATCAGCCGTCCCCACTCCGTTCCCAAATTAAGCAATTGTTGCCGGCACCGATAGCCCAAACAATCGCTGCTATCCGCGCGGTTGCTTATCGCGCCTGCCACGTGCGGGTGAATTGCGATTCCAGTTCGTGGCATCGCAATGCGCATGGCAGCTGGCTTCGAGTGCTTGCGATCAAAAATCGACTTCACCCGGCAGATGCTGATCCAAAACCGCACAAATCCGGATCGGGCGGCTTTCTCGATGGTCAAAGATGTGAGGATCTTACCCTCCGTATTACTAGTCGAGACATAACGTCTGTCCATTCTTGCCCCACCTCTGTGGAATCCTGATTTGAGAACCTGGTTCCAAAATTGTTCGAGGTTTGACACGATTTGTTTACTCATGAAATTTGGTGATTCGTCGCTATGCTAAATGTCGCAGTCGCACTGGTTTGCCGGGCAAAGTACTTGATCCTCGAATCCAAACTTGGCAGGAGATTTGCACGAGGGGCTTTTTGGAATCTGGCCGGCTCAATAGGGGCTCGTGTATTAGGCACAATTTCGTCCATCATTATGGCAAGAATGCTCGGGGCGAATGCCTACGGTGGTATCGGCATAATTCAAACTACAATCGGGGCCCTTGGTCTATTTGCCGGATTGAGTCTGGGGCTGACCGCCACAAAATATGTTGCCGAACTGCGGAACCATCATGCGGATAGGGCTGGTCGTGTGATAGCGCTATCGGAACTGAGTGCATGGGTTAGTTCCACTATCATGGCAGTGGGGCTTTTGGCGTCATCCAATTGGCTTTGCAGCCATGCGCTGGGCGCGCCGCAATTAATCACAGCATTTAAGATCGGTGCTTTTTTACTTGTGCTCGGCGCAGTAACAAACGTCCAGAACGGCGCCCTGGTCGGACTGGAGGCCTTTCGCGCAAATTCCATGAGTAAACTGCTGACGGCTGTCAGCTCTTTGCCTGTTGCGATCGCAATGACCTATGTATGGGGTCTCCACGGGGCAGTCTGGGCGCTGGTTATAAATCTGGCAATTTCCTTCGTCATGAAATTCGCATATCTCCGAAGAGAATCTCGCCTGGCAGGTGTGCCAATCAAACTCCAAGGCTCAGCGGCGGAAGCCACTGCGCTCTGGCGCTTCAGCCTGCCGGCCGTGGCGGGAGGAGTATTGGGCAGCCCAATAAACTGGTTCTGCACTGCACTGCTCGTAGCGCAACCAAACGGCCTCGCAGAGATGGCTTTATTCACGGCTGCAAACCAGTGGCGGACTGCCGTTCTCTTTGTGCCCAATAACGTGGGTTCGGTGGCGTTGCCGCTTTTGGCAAACCTGCAGGGCGAAGGGTCCCACCGGACCCATCGAACTTTGGCCCTGGCCAGCGCGGGCACAGCGGCATTGCTGGCGGCTATCGCAGCCATTCCGATTATTATCGGGTCGCAGTATTTGATGGGCGCCTACGGATCGGCTTTTGCCGGAGGCGGCAAAGTATTGGTTATTTTGTCGACTGTCGCAGTCATACAATCGACTAATGATGTACTCTGGCAGGCGCTGATCAGCAAGGGGCGCGTTTATATTCTGCTCTTTTCAAACGCAGTGTGGGGGATATCAGTGTTGGTCGTCTATCTCTGGGCGATTCCACAGCGCACCGCGGCCTCGTTGAGTTCAGCGCTGCTGGTTGGTTTCACCATTCAGTGCATATTCAACATGTATTTTCTTATTCAAAACCAGCCTGCAAGTAGTGTCCATTATGAGGTGTCGCTTGAATAACCACTCCTTTGCAGGGTCTCTTAATCTGCGCAGATCTCCTTATGTTTTGGCTCTGCTGTTGCTGAGCCTGCTTGCAAGCGTATTGCTAGCTGACACATTGCCTGTGTCAGTAAATGTTTCCCAGGTACTTCTCGGCATTCCCGCTCTTCTTTTCTGTTTGCAGTATGCGGTGCATCGAATTACGACGTCCGGGCCCACAGCAATACTGCTGACCGCTCCACTACTTCGCCAGGCGATTTTTGTATTATTACCAACAGTCATTCTCGAAGCAACTGGCAATGCTGCGATTGGCTCTCTAAATCTTGATACCCTTCGCGATGGGGCAACAATTCTAACGATTGAAAACTATGTACTATTCGTCGTAATTGCAATTATGTTGCCGAAGCGCGGAGTGCCGGTGAAAATGCTCAATCATTTGCCGAAGACATTGCTATTTGCCGCGGTTTTTCTGATGGTTGTCGGATTTTCCATTCAATTATCCAATATCAATGTGAACTCGGAAGCCATAGAGGCACCTGCTGGAGCGTCCCTTACTCAATGGTGGGGCCCTGTTGGGCTTGCTCTTTTTATGATTTGGGCGGTCGCTGCAAGGGGGAAGGGATATGCCGTGCGGATCTCGATTGTGCTCCTTACCACGGCCGCAGTCTCGCTGCCATACCTCGGCACCGGAGGTCGAATTCAGCTTGTTCAGCCTCTGGCAACAGCAGGCATTGCCTACATGATCTGTCGTCCCCGGCAATGGAGCATTCGCCACTTGTTGATTTCTGCTGGGTTGGCGGTTTTGTGGTTTGTAATGATTTCTGCTGTTACTTACCGAGTGAGATTGGATTACTACTTGTCTGGTCAGCGCGCATCGATTACTGATGTGCGAAATTCAGCTTTTACTGTTGGGCTTGATTATTTGATTACTCCGGTGCGTCGACTTGGAAGCATGGTTTTATCAGCACAATACATTCATGACACAGGAATGGGACCCCGCACCTGGGCTAATGCAGCCGGGTTATTTCTATCATCTGCTACAAGTGCGCGCATACTCGACCTTTCTGCGATTTCAGGATTTGACTATAGAGTCCAAGGTCTTTCGCCCGGTGCATACCTTGCGAGACAGTTTGGGGCCGAAGGCGGATTCTCTTTTCCGTTGTCTGCTGATTTATATTTAATTGGCGATTATTATGGTGTAGTGCTGGGAGCCCTCATTATAGGAGGACTAATTGGGATTTGGGCACGATTAACGACCCGAGTAATCAGGAATTCACGGATAGCTGCGGCGCTTGTGGCCGGAGAAGCCTACATGGCAATATTTACTGGTGAGACGGCCGAGTATGCGGTAGGGGCGCTGATGTGGAAGATGGCTGTTCTCGTGTTGCTTTTTGTTGCTTACGAGCACGTGTGCAGAGCATGGTCCGCGAGGGATGACAGACTCAATAAATGCAAGCATGGTGACGCAGTCTTGGTGTCTCGATGGGCAATGAAATGAATAGGAACCCCACTTTTATCCTAGCCTGCACTAGGGATTGGCACACGCTCGACATTGCTCGAGAGTTACACGAATTAGGACGTCTCGAACTACTAGTGACGACCCTTCCCTTAAAGCGCACACGGGCAAAAGGAATTCCTGATTGTGTAGTACGACAATGCCGGGCCACACAATCCTTAATCTATTATTTGCACCATCTCGGCAAAAATGGAAGAGCGTTAAGATATGTAAGTACGCTGTTCGATCTTGAAACAAGAATCCATCTGCGACGCTCTAGCGCCAGCCACTTTCTTGGCTGGGCAGAGATGTGTCAGGGTTCACTGAATCTTGCTAGGAATAGAGGAATTATTCCCTTGCTATTTGAGGGGGCGCCGCACATTCTCGAGCAAGAGAGGCAAAATCAGTATTGGCGCGACCGCTATATTGACGCCACATGTTTTTCGGAATGGCAAATAAAACAGCGGATGCATGAATACGAGATTGCGGATGTAGTCGTAGTCGAGTCCGAGTATGTGAAGCGCTCTTTTCTCAAAATTCAAGGAAATGCTGCAAGGGAAATAATTGTTCTCCGGCCAGGTGTTGACCCCAAATATTTGCGAACTGCGGTTGAGCAAAAATCGGAGTGCTTGCGCGCTCTCATGATTTATCCAGCGTACCGAAAAGGTGCTATCGATCTTATAAAAGCATGGAAACAAGCAGAAATTGGCAACGCCTTTTTGTCTTTGGCGGGACGAAATAATTATGGCGTCCGAGCGCTCGTGGCAGAGGAACCAAGTATTCGCCTGCAAGGATTTTACAAGTCCTCTGCCGATGTTTTCCCTCAGGCACAGCTTTTTGTAATGCCAACATATTGGGACGGGGGACCGCGAGCACTAATGGAGGCCGCTGCTCACGGTTTGGCCCTGATTTCTTCAGAACGATGCATCGGCCCAGAAATTATAGAGGGGGGTAAGAATGGATTTATCGTGCCGGCTGGAGATATCGACGCACTCGCCGACCGTCTTCGATGGGCGGCGGCCAATATGAATCAAGTGCGGGAGATGGGAATCAGATCCAGAGAAATTGCAGTTGAACGGCTACAATGGGCGCGGAATGTCCCCGAATTTCTAAAAGCGATTTCTTGTTGATGAAGAAGGAACCTTCTGGACTGAACCTGCTGTTTGTATTGAGCGAAGATCCTTCGACGGCGGCGTCTGGAATATCCGTACGAGTTCGGAGATACCTGGAATACGCAGGACGTCTTGGGTCAACCGCCGCGTTGTATCCGGTGCAGGCAGATCGGACAGCCTCCGCCTTATATCCCCCTCACGTTTTGCGGGCAGATTGGGCCGGGCGCCATGCGGTAGTTTTGCGGGGCATTGGAAGCGTCAAAAGAAACGCGAGCTTGTCTCGTAAGCTTCAAATGGTTATGCAGAGCTCTTTTCCCGATGGAGCGTGCCTTCCCATTTTTGAACTCGCAGACTCCGTGCGACGGCAGATCGGCATCTGCCGTCCGACAGCCATCTGGTTTGATATGCCGTCAACCTTTCCCGTGCGCCGACGAATAGGAAGCTTGGATATCCCAACCATCGGGTGTTGCCAGGATTCATTGTCTCTTCTGCTCAAAGACGCATTTAAGGCGTCAAGCGGAATTATGCGATTGAGAAAATGGATGAGGCTGCGTGTGGTGATGAGAGCTGAGCGGGATCTCGAGACAGCTTTTAGAAGTTTGGTGTTCCTGACAAGCAAGGACGCATCTGCCAGCCTCGGCAAATCGTTTAGCAACAGGGCTGCTATTATTCCACTTGCGGCTTCGGACAGTTGTTTCTCTCTGAACATTTGCCCTGGCGAAAGGCCTCTCCTGGTTTTTGTGGGTACATCTACGTATTGGCCCAACGCCGATGCGATTTCCTGGATGTGCTCGGATTTATTTCCCGTACTGAGGCGTGTTCGACCAGATGTTCGATTGAGACTCGCTGGAAAAGGGCCGTGGCCTAAAAGTGTTGGGGACAATGTGACAGTCCTTAGTGATTTTGATAGCCTCGGCCAGGCGTTTGAAGGGGCTTGGGCGGCTGTCGCTCCCGTGCGATTTGGGGCTGGCATGCAGAATAAGGTTCTTGAGGCGGTTGCAGCCGGCGTGCCCACGATAGCCCATGACCACGCACTTCGCGGAGCCGAAGACCTTTCGACGTTTGTATGGCGATTTTCAGACAGGGATGGCTTCGTTAAACAGACGCTCGATTGTCTTAGCCTGACTGTGGCTGAGCGCGCAAGCCGCGCGGCTGAAGCCAGAGCGGTTGCAGTGGAAACCCATAGCCCCGCGGCTGAGGAAGCAGCATTTCGAAGAACGATTCTCGGATTAATGGGTAATGATTAGAATTGCGGCTTTGACCGAAGATTTCGATCCGAACACCCGAAATGGGGGGATCTCTTCTGTGTTGGCGATGCTTCAGGCGCATTGGGCCACCGATCCGCGAGTCAGGATGGATATATGGACGCTTCGCGGATCACGTGCCAACTGCCTGCATATTCCGCGAGTGCCGATGGCGGGCATTCTTGGGGCGTTACGATTCGGCCTCCATAAGCTTGCCCGCTCCTATGACATCATATTTCCACAGCACGCGGAGATGTCGTTTATTCCAGGTGCGTCGCGGACTGTGTGCTTCGCTCATACAATGACGAGCGTGGAGCACCATCAAAAGCCGAAATGGTGGCAAGCTGTTGTCCGTTTTACGGAGCGCGTGGCACTGAAAAACGCCGATAGAATCCTATGTTTGAACCCGGCGATCCAAAACGAGTTGGTGAACCGCTATAAAGCTGATGCGGACAAGATCCGGATCGTTACCAACGGCATTAACGCGGAATGGTGGTCTTCGGGCACAGGAAAACCCGATCGTAATGGACTTGTTTTTGTAGGGCGTCTCATCCGTCGTAAGCAG
This sequence comes from Acidobacteriota bacterium, assembly GCA_023265215.1. Classification (GTDB taxonomy): domain Bacteria; phylum Acidobacteriota; class UBA6911; order UBA6911; family UBA6911; genus UBA6911. The sequence continues at coordinate 10,053 of JAHFUH010000021.1, read as the reverse complement.
TTGGATTTTGCAATCCAAGTGGTCTCGCGGCTTGGCGCAATGGGCTGTTTCCCCCAACTCAAAGTCGTTGGCGATGGCCCTGAGCAGGAGACTGTGGCCAACATGGCGAGGCCACTTTTGAGATCGGAGCAGCTTGTATTTGCCGGTTGGGTGGACCCGGCAACGCTACGTCAATATCTGCAAATGGCGGAATGTCTAATCTTTCCTTCCAGGTCGGAGGGACTTCCGCTGTCGATTCTTGAAGCTGCAGCTGCAGGCGCAATTCCAGTTTATGGACGGAACGGCAGCGAGAGTATTTTTCAAGCCACTCCGTCTATTGGCGTTTTTGTGGATTCCTGGAATGTGGATGACTGGGCTCACGCAATTCACTCAATACTGACGTCCTCAAAAAATGGGAGTAAGCTGCGAGAAGCAACGAGATCAGCTGTTTTTAAGCGGTTTTCCCCTGCTATTGCAGCAGACGGCATCTTGCAGAATTTGCTGGATGTGAAATCAATCCGAGCTAAGGCGTGATTAAGACCCATGTCTCGGTTGTACAGAGAAAACTACGAATAACAATATTTGACCATAATCACAAAATAGACTAGAGGCAATATGAGCGCACCCGCGCTGGAACAGGGGCATTTAAAAATATTGTTTTTACTTTCGATTCTCAATGACGCCCGGGATTCAAAGCGAATTGCCATGCTCCAGCAAGCTGGATTCGAGGTTGAGGCTGTTGCATTCGATCGAGGATTTTTCAGCGGCAGACCGCCCAACTGTCCCGTTGAGATTATAGGCAAAATATTGAATGGGCATTATGTGCAACGAATACCGAAGCTCATCGCCGCGCTGGGCCGGGTGAGGCGAGCCATACGTCGGAATGATATCGTTTATACCTCGGGTATCGATATGGCTTTGACTGGTCTTGTCGCTAGGTTTGGTCTGAAAAAGCCTCTGATTCTGGAGGTTGGAGATATCCGAAAAATCCAGGTGTCTCACAATCTGAGTGGTTACGCTGTAAGATGCATGGACCGATGCATTGCTATGCGATCCGCATTAATTGTGGCGACCGCTCCCGGTTTTATCGACGGTTATTATCGAAACTGGCTTAATGTGAATACGCCGGCAATTGTGATCGAGAACAAACTGGAAGCTTCGGTTTCATCCTACAATTCAACGGTTGCTCCGGCAAAGGGAATTCCTCTTGTGGATAGAGCGCTAAGGATTGGATATTTCGGAATGCTGCGCTGTGACTGGTCTTGGCGAGTGCTTGAAGGGCTGGCTGCATCGGCGGCGGAAAAGGTGCAAATCGTCGTGGCCGGCCGTGTGATTGCGCCAGCCGATCTTCAAAGCCGCGCCGCCAGGTTTAAGAATATTGATTTCAGGGGTGAATTTCGGTCTCCAGAGCAGCTTCCCGAGCTCTACGGCGACGTTGATTTGGTCTGGGCCTGTTATCCTGGGGCAGATGAAGGTAAGGCAGATTGGCGATGGGCGCAAGCTATATGTCGATCAAACCGCTTCTATGAAAGCTGCTTATTTCAGGTACCCATTATATCTAAAGCAGGATCCGGTGACGCCGTACAAATTGCCAGTGGAAAGATTGGATTAATCATCGAAGAAGAAGATATTAAGGCTGTGGTTGATAGAATATGTAAAATCAATTCAAAAGATCTGCAAATATGGAAAGAGAATATTGCTAAGCTTCCCCAGGAAATATATTTATATACAGTGGAAGCTGAAAGCTTGAAAAAGGCACTGCACTCCAGCATGACAAAGGGAAGTTCATATCTATCGAGCATTTGTAAAGAGCGGACGGTTCCTTTCCTATGATTATTGACAACAGGACTGAACTCATAGCCTGTCCGTATTGTTTTAAATCTGAGAGCTCGCTCTGGGCAACGGAGAATGGGTTTACTGCTGTTAAATGCTCTGAATGCGGCCTTGTTTACGTAAACCCGCGTCCGGTTGAGGAATTAATTGGTAACGCTGTTGAAACCGGCATTCATAGTAATGTTGGACACAATAGAACAGCAATTGCCCGACGTGAAAGGAGCAAGAAAAAGCGCTACAAGAAAATATTATCCTCAATCTTCAGGGATGTCTGGCAAAATCATCGCAAAATCTCGTGGCTTGATGTGGGCGCTGGCTATGGTGAAATATTGCAAGCAATCTGCTTACTGGCAGAACCGGGCAGTCGAATTGAAGGCATAGAACCGATGAAACCAAAGGTGAAGAAAGCAAGGGAACTCGGACTAAACATAAATAATAAATACTTGCATGATATATTGCATGATATAAAGGATAAATACGATTATATTTCGTTGATTCATGTCTACTCTCATATTCCAGATTTCAGAAAATATTTGAAGGAAATGAAAAACATTTTAGAGATAACGGCGAGTTGTGTTTTGAAACCGGTAATATAGGCGATCTTGCCGCCAGTAATGAAGCGCCGACTGAATTGGATTTACCTGACCATTTAGTCTTTGCCGGTGAAAGACACCTCATAGGATATTTGTCTGAAGCTGGATTTTCAATCATGGCTATAAGAAGAATGCGGAAGGATGGATTTATAAACTTCTGTAAGAATGTAATTAAGAAGCTAATTGGGCGAAACATTAAATTGGCAATGCCCTATAGCTCAAGATATCGCTCGATTATAATCCGAGCCAAGCTATGCTCTTCTCCATCCTAGGAAAATATGTCAGGCAATCTAAAAGAATATCAGATCTGCAATAACTGTGTAATGGACACCAGCGATTCCATGATTGTGTTCGATGAGAGGGGTGTGTGCGATCACTGCAACACTTTCTATAAAAATATATTTCCCAACTGGCATACGGATACCCGGGGGAAACGTGAGCTTGAAATAATGGCGTCGAAAATAAGGCGCGAAGGCGAAGGCAAGGATTTTGATTGCATCATCGGGATGAGCGGCGGGATTGACAGTTCCTATCTTACTTATATTGCAAAGAAAGAACTTGGACTCAGGCCACTTGTCTTTCATGTCGATGCCGGATGGAATTCGCAGGAAGCTGTCAACAATATTGAAAAGCTTGTGGATAAACTAGGACTGGATTTATACACCGAGGTAATCGACTGGGAGGAAATGCGGGATTTGCAGCTTGCATTTTTCAAGTCCGGAGTCCCACATATTGATACGCCGCAGGACCATGCCTTTTTTGCCATGATGTATAAATTTGCAGTGCAATACAATGTGAAATACATTTTAACAGGCGCAAATTATTCTACAGAATGCATACGGAATCCCATAGAATGGATGTATTACCAGTCCGATTCCATCCAGCTTCGGGACATCCACAAACAATTCGGGTCCCGGCCGCTTACTACATTTCCAATCACTTCCATTCTTCGACATAAAATCTATCTGCCATACATCAAGGGCATAAAGGTGATCAAGCCTTTAAATTATCTTCCCTATGTAAAACAGGATGCAATCCGACTCTTATCCGATCAATTCGGCTGGCAATCCTATCCGCAGAAACACTTTGAATCGCGTTTCACAAAATTCTATGAAGGATACTGGCTTCCCAAGAGATTCGGCTATGACACGAGAAGAGTGCAGTTTTCCAGCCTTATTGTTACGAACCAGATGAAAAGGGAGGATGCGCTTGAGAAACTCAAGCATTCGCCATTTGACGAAGGCACAGTCAAACACGAATTTGAATTCGTGGCAACAAAATTGGGAATTCCGGTTGAGGAATTGGAGACATATCTAAATGCCGCAATTAAGACGCATAGAGACTACAAATCTCAGAACGGGGTCTATGCAATAGGCGCCAGGGGGATGAGACTGCTGGGGCTCGAGCTTGGAGGGAAACGGTGATTGCGATAGTCAACTATGGCTTGGGTAATATTCAGGCTTTTGCAAATATTTATAAACGTCTGAATATTCCAGCGCAAATTGCCTCGACCCCTGATGATCTGAAAATCGCTGAAAGGGTCATTCTTCCTGGAGTTGGAGCTTTTGATTGGGCTATGTCGCGGCTGAATGAATCGGGGATGAGAGGCGCGCTTGAGGAATTGGTGATTGGGAGGAGCCTGCCGGTGCTCGGGATTTGCGTCGGTATGCAAATCCTTGCCAATCGAAGCGATGAAGGCAAACTGCCGGGGCTTGGATGGATTAAGGGCGAAGTTAAAGGATTCAATGAGCGTGAATCCGTCGAGAAGCTTCGGCTGCCGCATATGGGATGGAACGATGTAATGCCCCAGAACGAAGACAGCCTATTTAAGGATCTTCAATCGGAAGCCAGGTTTTATTTTCTGCATTCCTACTATTTCGTTACGCAAAATCAGGATAACGTGCTGGCAGTGACAGACTATGGCGGCCCCTACGCCTCAAGCATTGTTTCGGGAAACATTTATGGCGTTCAGTTTCACCCGGAAAAAAGTCATCAGTGGGGCATTCAACTTTTGAAGAATTTCGCGGAGCTATAAACGATGCTGCGTCCCAGGATCATTCCCTGTTTGCTGGTTAAAAACGGCGGACTTGTTAAAACCGTTCAGTTCGATAAACCCAAGTATGTCGGTGACCCTGTCAATGCAGTGAGAATATTTAATGAAAAAGAAGTGGATGAACTGATAGTGGCGGATATCGATGCCACAGCATTGAACAAAGAGCCGAATTACTCGTTAATCAAGAATCTGGCAGCGGAATGCAGAATGCCGTTGTGCTATAGCGGCGGCGTAAAGAGGGTTGATCAGGTCGAAAAGATAATCAGCCTGGGCGTTGAGAAGGTTGGCTTGAGCTCTGCCGTTATCAGCAAACCGGAATTGATTGCAAAGGCGGCGGAGGTAGTTGGAAATCAGAGCGTTGTGGTTGTTATGGATGTAAAGAAGAGCGGGCGAGGCGGGACCTACGAAATGTGGACACATAACGGCAGCAGTAAAACCGGGTTGTGCCCGATTGAATTCAGCAGAAAAGCCCAGGACTATGGCGCGGGCGAGATAGTGGTCAATTCAATTGATCAAGACGGAATGATGAAAGGCTACGATCTCGAATTGGCGCGCTCGATCCATGAAGCTGTTCATTTGCCAATCACAGTTCTTGGGGGCGCAGGCTCGCTGAAAGACATTGGAGAGTTGATCCGTGAACTTGGAACTATTGGTGTGGCGGCCGGAAGCATATTTGTGTTCAAGGGGATATACCGGGCAGTGTTGATCAATTATCCAAGTCGGCAGGAGAAGGATTCTCTCACTGCCAAGCTTGAAGACGGACCAGTGATTGCAAATAGGATCGGCACTCAAGGCCGCATGGACAGGACGGCGATTCTATGAAACAAATCCTGCAGCATCTGAAGAACGGCCAGATGGAAATTGCGGATGTTCCATGCCCGCAGGTGGGATATGGCAAAGCGCTCATTCAGACGCGAGCTTCTTTGATATCCGCCGGCACCGAAAAAATGCTGGTGGAGTTCGGCAAGGCCAATCTCATCCAGAAAGCTCGACAGCAGCCGGATAAGGTCAAGCAGGTTTTGGACAAAATAAGAACGGACGGGCTTCTCCCGACTCTGGAGGCAGTGTTCAGGAAATTGGATGAACCTCTGCCTCTTGGCTATTGCAATGCCGGCGTGGTTCTTGAGGTAGGGGGCGGCATTTCGGATTTGCAGCCGGGAGACCGCGTGATCAGCAACGGCAACCACGCCGAATTTGTTTGCGTGCCGCGCAACCTGGTGGCGAAAACGCCTGAAAACGTCAGTGACGAGCAGGCCGCATTTACAATCCTGGGAGCTATTGCCCTGCAGGGTGTGAGACTTGTTCAACCAACGCTTGGAGAGAAGGTGATGGTATTCGGGATGGGCCTGATTGGGCTCATAACCGTGCAGTTGCTTCGCGCCAGCGGTTGCGAGGTTCTTGCCGTCGACGTAAATCCCCGGCGTCTTGCTCTCGCTCAGGGCTTTGGGGCAAAAACAGTGGATTGTTTGCAAGGGGCGGATCCGATTGCCGCTGCCCGCGCTTTTACCGGGGAGCAAGGCGTCGATGCCGCCATTATTACGGCATCTGCCAAAACAGACGAGATTGTTCATCAGGCGGCAGAATCCTGCCGGAAGCGGGGTCGAGTCGTCCTGGTCGGCGTTGTAGGGCTTAATCTGCGACGCAGCGATTTTTACCAGAAGGAACTGACCTTTCAGGTTTCTTGCAGCTACGGACCTGGACGCTACGACGAAGCGTATGAACAGGACGGACGCGACTATCCGTCCGGCTTAGTCCGCTGGACCGAAGGCCGGAATTTTGAAGCAGTCCTGGGGGCAATTTCTAACGGCTCCCTGAACATGGATTCGCTGATTACTCACCGTTTCAAGATCGATGAAGCCTTGAAGGCGTATGAAAAAATCGAGAACGATCCGGCGACACTTGGTGTCATCCTTCAGTATAAGGGTGATTCAGAACGTTCCGGGGTCATCGCGATCTCCCAGCGTGGTACAAAGGGATCAGGCAAGGCAGTTGTCGGTGTGATCGGAGCCGGCAGTTTCTCAAAGGGAATTCTCTTGCCGGCTATTGCCAAGACCAAGGCGGACATCGCCTATATTGCCGATTTGAACGGAGCAGCTGCGAAACACGCCGGAGTTAAGTTTGGAGCCCGGAAGGCTGTTACTGACTATCAAAGAATTTTGGACGACAAGCAGGTCGATACCGTGTTTGTAGTAACAGGCCACAATACGCACGCCCGGTTCATCTGCGAAGGCCTGGAGGCCGGCAAGCACGTCTTTGTCGAGAAACCTTTGTGCTTGCATGAGGCGGAACTTGATGAAATCGAGTCTGCGGTGCGCAAAAATCCTGATTCATTTCTTATGGTCGGCTTCAATCGACGGTTCAGTCCACATACGCTTAAAATCAAAAATCTCCTCGCCGGTAGAAGTGCTCCGGTTTGCATGAATATGACTGTAAACGCCGGTATAATTCCAGCCGATCACTGGGTCCAGAATCCCGAGATCGGTGGAGGTAGAATCTTAGGGGAGGGCTGTCATTTTATTGATCTTCTGAGCTTCATCGCCTCAAGTCCCGTCAAATCCGTTTCGGCTGCAATGGTTGGAGATGGGCCCGCCGTTCGGGATGACAAAATGTCTATTGTGCTCGAATTTGCAGATGGTTCCATCGGGACAGTCAATTACTTTGCAAATGGCGCCAAGAGCTATCCAAAAGAGAGTCTCGAGATTTTCAGCGACGGCAATGTGCTCAGGCTTGATAATTTCCGTGTGACCCACGGATTCGGATTCAAGAACTTCAGAAAATTCAAGACGGCTCGCCAGGACAAAGGTCACGCAGCTCAATTCGATCTGTTTATCAAACGAATCGAGCAGGGGGGCGAATTGCTCATTCCGTTTTCACAATTGAAGAATGTGACTCAGGCTTCCTTCGCGGCGGTTAAATCCGCACGTGAGCGGGTGCGCCTCGAGATTTGAAGCCGGCCGGCTGAGATTTGAACCACAAAGACCGTAAATACTTCTAAGAGATGTCAAAGACCAGAGTCGAAAATGCAAGGACTATGGTCGGAACGACAAAGACCGTGGTCAAGGTGATAAATACCATGGTCAAAGTGACAAAAACCGTGGTCGAGATGATAAATACCATGGTCAATTCGACAAATACCATGGTCGAAACGACAGATACCATGGTTAAGATGGCGAAGACCATGGTCAAAGAAACAAATACCATGGTAACAACGACAAATACCATGGTAAAAATCTACTGTTGCTGGAAACCTCTTATTTTCAATAGGTTGATCACTGTCTCCGACCATTGTATTTGAGGCATTTACCATGGTATTTGAGACGGGGACCTTGGGGTGGGAAACGAACACCAGGGTAACAAAGCCTGAGACCATTGTATTTGCGGCTGGGAAAATAGTCTCCCTGACCGAGAAGATATTGTGCTTCGCAAAAACTATGGTATCCGTAATCGGAACCATGGTGTGGGTGAAGAACACCATGGTCTTGACGTCGGAGACCAAGGTCACGGATGCAAAGAAAACGGTGTCGGTTGCGCCGACCATGGCTTTCGAGGTTTTGACCAAGGTATTTTTGATGGTCGCCACAGAGCTTCGCCAATCCGAAGCTGTTTTTTTGGAGCCCGCCCGCTCACATCATTATTAATTCGGGAAAGTCACCCTCAGGCCAACTGACCAGCACAACTCTGCCGTATTTGCGCCCAAAAAATCCTGCGAATGTGAATCCTCATTACCCGAATGCAATTGTGGTTGCCGTGAGTACGAAAGGCAAACCGGTTATTTTTTCCGTCCCTATCAGTCCTTCAAAAGGGAACGGGCTTAAGGAAGAGTCTTATATAAAGGGCAACACGTGCTGACCATATCGAAGGATCGTCTTGTTCGTCGTCTGGGAACCCTTGAAGAAAAGCACCAGCAGGCAATAGCAGCATCTCTCCGAAGAGTGCTGGATCTTTGAAGCCTCTGTTTTTCTTCGCAGTGATTGGTTTCCTTCATTAAACAATCCATATTTTGTCTCTCTCCTTGCTTCAGTACTACCACACAGCCAAATATCTGAAGGGCCGACAAATAATCGGGCAGGTTCGGAATCGAATCCGGACTAAGCTGGAAATCTCGGCCCCTCGTTCCCATTTCAAAGCGCCTGCCTATACCGGCTGCATCTGGTCAAAATCAGTCGTCTTACCGGCTGCCGGAGGGCAGGGAGCGCTGCAACCGCACTCTCTAGAAGGCCGATACACATTTCTTAACCGAACCGAACAACTCGGCTGGCCGCCCTGCTGGGATAACCCCGAGCTGCCGAAGCTGTGGCTGTACAATCTGCACTACTTCGACTGGATCTGGAATCTCGAATGCGAACAGGCACGATGTGCGGCAAGCGATTGGATGGCCCATTACCTGTTAGATCGAAATCAAACAGGCTGGGAGCCATATCCTGTTTCGCTCCGGTTGATGAATTGGACGGGCTTTTTCTTTGGGAAGAACAGAACTAAAACTGAATCGGACCGTGAATTCGCCGCAAAAATTTGGAGGAGCATACACCTGCATGCCTCCTGGCTCATGCGAAGCTTGGAAAGCCATCTGCTCGCCAACCATTTGTTTGAAAACGCGGCTGCCCTGGCTCTGACAGGAAGTTGTTTTGAAGGCGCCGAAGCCCGCGGCTGGCGAGCAAAGGGCCTTGCTATTCTGGAACAGGAAATTGCGGAACAGATTCTGCTGGACGGCATGCATTTCGAACGCTCCCCTATGTACCACAGCCGTATATTTTATGTCCTTCTTCTTCTGGCAGCCACCGGTGATCCACAACTGGCACGGCAGGTGAAAGAACCTATCTCCAGAATGTCCAAAGCCCTAACCAAGCTGGTTCATCCGGATGGGCGCATAGCTCTGCTGAACGACAGCGCTTTTGGAATTTACCACGAACCGGGCGAATTATTGGACTATGCCCATACACTATTTCCGGCTGATGCCCCAAGAATGGGAATGCCCGAAGGGCCGTTTGCTTTGAAGGACGCCGGCTATTACGGATGGCGCAGCCCTGGCGGCCATTATGTAATCTGTGATGCCGGCCCCATAGGTCCCGACTACCAGCCGGGTCATGCGCATGCCGGCATCTTCTCTTCGAGCTTTCTTTATGCGGCCGGCGAGTCATTGTCGATAGTGGAGTCTGCAGCTATGAGCCGGGGGACGACCGCGGCTACAGCCGGGCAACACGCGCCCACAACACGGTCGAGATTGCCGGCCGGGATCAATGCGAAATGTGGGGCAGCTTTCGAGTCGCCCGGAGGGCGCATGTGCGGCTGCTTGAGTGGAGGCCATCCGCCCAGGGATTTACGTTGCATGCCGTTCATGACGGCTACAAGCGATTGCGGCCGGGATTGCGCCACTCCCGCCGCTTTGACTGGAATGCGGCCGGCCGCCTGCAGGTGATGGATTCGGTAGAAGGCTCAAATGGCGAAGCAATGCTATCCCGGCTCCATCTAAGCCCGGATTGCATCGTTGATCAAATATGCGGTAATGCAGCTCTCATCTCAATCGAGTCATTAAGACTGCGGATTTCATTCCAGGGGGACGGCCGGCTTACAGTTGAGAACAGCTCCTACTTCCCG
>JAHFUH010000318.1 GCA_023265215.1 Acidobacteriota bacterium | reverse complement strand
TACAATTGGGTGCTTTGGCGGATTGATTGCATTACTTAATGCTCATCTAATGAGAACCCAGTTGGGAAGTATTGCATTGCACAAATACTTCGGTGGAACTAGGGGCTGCGCATGCCGCAGTCCAAGAATGAGAGGCGTCATGAGCACATGCAGCTTTAAAAAATTGATTCAGCTGCTGGACAAGCAGCTTGGTCTCGACGAAAAGCTGGAAGTGTTGGGCCATCTGGAGACCTGCGGGATATGTCGCGATGCCGTGTACCAGATATCACGCGATCGGGATGAGGGTTTTTTCATTCACAAGCCCTATAACGTCGACAAGAACGTCGCATAAATTTTTGTTAATTCGCAATCCCCATTCTGAATTCGGAGCGCAGGCATCCCGCCCGCATGCTGAACGCCCACGCTCCGCACAAACGATTGGCCAACCCGCCTAATGTCAGTACAAGTCGGTGTTAGTCTGCAGCTGGTTTTATGGGCCGCTGACCAGCATCGCTTATCTTTGCCGCAGGATGCCGGCGCTCCCAGGGTTACGAATTACCGCCGGAAATCCGCCAGCATTAATGCAAGAAGCATAACCAGGTAATTGGCCACCATAGTGAAGTTGACCTTTGCAATTAGATCCAAATCACCGATTTCTCGTGTAAATTTCCGCCACCGGAAATGGTTCAACACCAGGCCTGTTACTGAAACAAGCCCGATCAGCAGCTTATAATCCGGCATCCCTGCAATATGGACAATAAGCCACCAGACGCCAAATGCCGACAACGCAATCACCAGAAAATTGCCCGTCCAAACCATGGAGCTCTGCCGCATATTTCCTCCTCAGCATCTGGTAGGACTGCACAGTCCCACACCTTCCATTAGCTTTTCCAGCGCCAAAAGGGTTGCTGCCGGGATGCAGCACGGCAGGCATATGCCCGTCAGGCAAGTTAAACTCAGGATGGATGCTTCGACAATCATGGCCCTGCAGAGGCAGTGATAATTAATGTTTGTACCAATTGCGCTAACGATATCGAAAGAATCTCCCAAAGCCGGAAGCGAGATGGTCACCCCGTCAAATACGAATTCTCGTAAAAAGCGATCGGGATCTTCAAGTTGAGCTTTCATGAAAACAGACTTTTCCTCCTGCCGCGGAAACCGGACTTCCCCCTGATGAATATAAGGCCCGTTGCGCAAGGCGGACGTCTCATATTCTTTTGCTTTTTGCTCGAACGCTTCCGCCACTCTTGCATGCAGCATACGAAGCCCACCTTGTTTTTTGATGGCCTTTTTCCATTCCTGGTAGACTTTCCAATCCATCGCCAACCGTTCGATCAATTCATCTTCATGGATCTCAATTTTCCGTTTGCGCCAGAAATCAGAGACCGACCTGGCCGAACGAATCGGGTTCAATTTATAGAAATCATCTTCGTCCAGTTTTTTGTCCGTTTCCTTGTTGATGCCCTTGTTCTCCATTTGAGCATCAAAAACCCTCATGAACCCGGCATAGCGCCGGAAATGCTCGGCCTTGAATCCTTTCTGTGCTCCATCAACAGTTATCCGGGCGAACTCTTCAGCGAGAGAATTAAAAATTGGATCGGAGGACTCGGAAAAGTCTTCGATATCCATAGTTTTGGCTTTGGCCAGGACAGCAAGTGCAGGAAGGGTCAGGATGGCCGAGCCACAAAATTTCCGTCGTGTGGTTAGTTCCATGGAAACAGCTCCTTTAAATTGGGGTTGGGAATAAAGGCTGCAAAGCACCCCAGGAAAGCTTTTCAGCCTTGCGCGATAGCGCTATTGCCAGTAAGTGCGGTCAAGAGTGCGATACTGAATGGCTTCAGAAACATGGTGAGCCTGAATTTTTTCGCCGCCTTCAAGATCGGCCATCGTACGCGACACCCGTAAAATTCGGTCATACGCCCTGGCGGACAGACCAAGCCGGGTGATGGCGTTTTCCATCTGTTTCTCAGATTCGGAATCAAGCCGGCAGAAACGCCGGAGAGTGCGCGGCGTCATTTGGGCATTGCAGTAGATGCCGAAAGGCTCCAGCCTTTTATTCTGAACGTGGCGGGCGGCCAGAATACGCTCGCGCACAACGGAGGATCCTTCCGATTTTTCATCCTGCACCAGTTCCTTGTATTTGACCGCCGGGACCTGGATGTGCAGATCAATGCGATCGAGCAGCGGACCCGACACCCTCGCCAGGTATCTTTGAATCAGCGGGGGGGTACAAGTGCAATCATGCAATACGTCCCCATAGTATCCGCACTGGCATAGATGCGTTGCCTTTTTGCAGTCTGAAATTAAAGAGTTCAAAGCCCCCATCAAACCAGTACCCTAAAGAAATCAGCACCTTAGGAGATCACATTAGGAAGAGAAGATTGGACCTGGGACTACTTCAGAGGCAAGTTGCGGAGAAAATCGGTGTGGACGAGCTGACGATTGGAAACTGGGAGAGGCAACGAACCCATCCAGAAATACGGTTCATTACCCGGATTATAGAATTCCTGGGATACGATCCTTTTCCGGAGCCGGAATCATTCCCTGAGAAATTGAAAACGTACCGCTTGAGGATGGGGCTATCGCAGAGAAAGCTGGCAGCGAAACTCGGGATTGATCCGGCAACGATTGGAGGATGGGAGAAAGGCAGGCATAAACCCACAAAAACATATCTTGAGATGATTGCTTCATTTTTGGGAATTTGTGAATAAAAACCTCCTTTTCAGATTGGTTAGAGGTCAGCATGTTTATAGCTGGAGGAAATGCCTAAAATAGCACTTGAATTCGTTCTCAAAGTCCAAATTCCTTATAAAAATCCTTTCCTGCCTTGGGCGCATGGAGGTCTCCAGTTCAAATCTGTATGCCCAGACCATTTAGAAATCAAGCACTTAGGCCGCCCATGCTCGCTCCCAAATAAGCCAGTGTGGACGTTTTTGTAGCTGCTGAAATCCTCAAGTTTTAAAAACCGTCAATACGCCCAGGATTATCTTTCAGATATTGTCAAGTTGAGGTGGTCGTTGGCAGAATATTTAAGTGACCACCAATATTCCCACCTATCACTGACATCGATTCCCGCCGGATATCATCTAGCGGGAGTTTACTGTGACAGATACCTGTCGTTGGAATAAATTGTTCTTTTACAGGCACTTATCCAAAAAAACGTGTATTACCCTATTGACGTGGGTAATACGGCAACAATGGATGTAAGCCCTTTAGAATCAGCATTGGAATAGTTTCTTCCTGGAGTTTCGCAGTAAACTCCCGCTAGCCATGCAGTTTGGCTCCAACGTCGATTCTGTTTTAGTTTCCGAGATGTTGAGGATCTGCTGGTACAGCGCGGGATTATAGTTTCTTATGAGACCATTCGACAGTGGTGCCAAATATGCCCGCAAAATCAGGCGCGGGCAGGCCTACTGGTTTTTCAATCGAGGGCATCCGTCAGTGGCGGACCTGCGGACATATTATGTTTTATTGCGGCAATGTGAGATTCCAGGAATATTCGGATATTGTGTCCAATAGCTATGCTTTTCTCAAAATCATCTTCCGCTTCGACAGCTTTTCCTTGCAGGAGGCGAGTGGAACCCCGTTGAAAGTAAGCTAGCGCGTCTTCGGGATGCATCATGATAGCCTTGTCGAAATCCAGGATCGCCGTAGTCAGGTCGCCTATCATGGCCAGGATTCTTCCCCGGTTGAAATAGGATTCCGCATAGCCGGGACTAATTTGCATGGCGCGCGTAAAGACACTTATTGCCAGGTTCAACTCTCCCCTTGCTTCATGGATAAGGCCCAGGTTGTTGTGGGCAGCGGCGATTTCCGGATTCAATCGGATGACGCGCTCGAAATCGCTTGCGGCTCCATCAAGGTCATTCATTTCATATCGAATCCTGCCACGATCCAAATAGGCGAGCTCCAAATCCGGATTGAGTTCAATCGCCTTGGTGTAATCATCCAGAGCACCTGGATTATCGCCGGCCATCTTCCGGGCATTTCCGCGGTTGTAATAGGTTTCCGGAAAGTGCGGATTTATCTGTATGGAAGTATCCAAATCTGAAATGGCGTCGTAGGCATATCCCTTGCGTACTAGGAGAGCTCCCCGATTGTTGTACGCTTCCGCGAAATGGGGACTCATCCGAATGGAATCACTAAAATCTGCTTTCGCGCCGTCAAGATCCCCTTTGGCCTGCCGGGCTAATCCACGAGCATTATAAGCAGTAGCCTGATTTGGGTTTCGGGTGGAAATAGAGATGGGATCGGCAAAAAAAATTGGGAATCGCAAAATGGCAAGATTGAAGTCCGCTATGGCTTTTTCCTGGTCTCCTTGAGCGCTCCATGCACAGCCCCGATTATAGTAGGCCTCGGCAAGTTTCGGGCTGACTTTAATCGCCTTGTTGAAATCGCTCATGGCTCCGTCGACATCCTGCTTGAGAAATTTTAGGATGGCACGATTGTTATACGCGATGCCCAAACGCGGATTGGCTTCAACGGCGCGGCTATAATCGGCGAGAGCCTCATTCAGTTTCCCTATTGCTTCCTGCGCATGGCCACGATTCGCAAAGGCTTCCGCCAATCGGCTATTGATTGCGATCGCCTCAGTATAGGCATGGATGGCAGCCGCAAAATCGCCTTTGACCTGCAATTGATCACCGCGCTTTACTAAAGCACCCGCTGAGGCTCTGAGGTTTTGAGCGGAGGATCCGGCTGAATTGAGAGCTATTAATGCAAGCGCCGCAAGCAGAATGTTCAATATTCGGCGAAAGAAGCATTTCAGAGGCAAAAAGTTATCAGTCACTTTGCACATAGATATTTCTATGCTCAATAAAATAAAAATACTGCCATGGATCTCACGAATTCCCGCCATCTTCGAACCAGTGGCGAAGGGGAGGCTTTACGTGGAAGAAAGTCTCTGCACCTGAGCAAACGCAATGCAGCGGGCTGATTTCTGCGTTCGTGAACACGCAAGCCTATCCTAAAGAAAGGGAGCAATTGATATCAAGTGGAATCTGCACAAGATCTGCAATGCCATATGTTAGGGCTGCAAGAGCGGATGCGTCGAGAGATAAATAGGACATTGCAGAATTGAGATGAACGCGAAGGTAACGCAGAAATAAATAGGATCTCTTAACTTTTGATTGTGCAACTTTGCAGTCTCCGCGCCTCTGCGGTAGGATTTCGTCTTTTATTTCACTCTTTGAAACTGCACGATTACAGATATCGTTCAGAGAGAAGAGGAACGGCCAAGCGGGCTCTAATTTCGAGAAGTTTACGAAACAAATTTATAAAATTTGCGGGGCTAGTGCTTATTTTTTCTACTGCAGCGTGAAATTCACTGCAACGGTGGCGATGACCGGAACGGGATGTCCGTTCAATAGGGTCGGTGCGTATGTCCAGCGACGGACGGAGTCGACTGCCGCGGATTGCAGAAGTGGATGCCCACTGAGGACCTTGACGTCGGAAACTTTTCCCTCCTCGTCCACCATGATGCGCAAAAGGACTATTCCTGAAATGTGCGCCTTCAATGCCAAGTCCGGATAGATGACGGATTCCTGGTGTATTAACTTGGCCTGCTGAATGTCCCCTCCAACAAAAATGGGCTTGGGTCGAGGCATTGCAGTAGGGAGCGAAACCGCTTGGATCGGTTTTGGAGGCGGAGGCGGAGGCGGTAGATTTCCCAAATAGCCTTCGAATATACCTGAATGCGAGCCGCCGGAAACTCCGCTTGTGGTTCCAATGCTTAGAGAGCTGGCGAGGCCTTGGTCGATGATGGGCATTTCACCAATGTCCGGAGGCGGTATGCTCCTGGGAAGCTCCTTCGGCACAACATAATAATTAGTTATTACGGTTTTAAGCTGAGGCGGCGAGAACACGGGAGGCGGCGGGGGAGCCGGGGATGCCGGCAAACCAGGCGGTTGATATAAAAACGTTAGCAATTCCTGCTCCGGAAGCTTATCAAAGAGAGCAAGCGGGATGGCTATCAGAGCCACGATGCAACTCAGGTGCAGAACCAAGGAGGCGACTAAAGTCATCAACTGCTTTCGCCTGGATGGCCGACGCATTACAAATTCAAATAACATTTCACACCTTCCCTGGTCTTCACGGGATAATCGCGGGCTAAATCCAATGCAGACTATGAAAGCGTCTTTTATAATAGATCTTTTTGACTGATATATCAACAGTTGCGTTTACAATGATAGTAATAAACATGACCCAGAAAAGTTATTGGAATATCTCCGGAGCCTACCGGCAGACATCCCCGTAATTGCGGAAACTATTACTTAGCGCAAGGGAGGTGCTTATGAAGCACCTCCCTTAAAATGATTGAGTTCTTTTCGTTAGTAGTTGAGCTTTAGCGCGAACTGGATAATTCGCGGCCGGTTCACCGTTGCGAGGATGGAGGAATTGTTGTTTGCAACATCAACCAATCCATAGTTTTGCTGGAAGGGATTATAGCCCGTAAGGTTTGTCGCCTGTGGGCTTTGGAACGCAGGATGGTTGAAAATATTGAAGAACTCGGCACGGAACTCAACATTG
>JAHFUH010000317.1:3162-6549 GCA_023265215.1 Acidobacteriota bacterium | reverse complement strand
CTGGGGCGAGCGGCGACATTACTCCGAAGAGCGGTGAAACGAGCAGTGACTACATTGCCTGGAGCCTGGCCCAAGGCGGTCCCATCGATCCCTCATCTGTAGTCTACAAGGGAAAGTACTACAGCTTGACCGATGCCGGAATCCTCACTTGCCATGATGCGAAGACGGGAAAAGAATTTTACGGAAAACAGCGACTCGATCCCGCAAGCGGGAGTTTCACAACCTCTCCGTGGGCATACAATGACCGCATTTTCTGTCTCAGCGAAGACGGTGATACGTATGTTGTTCAGGCCGGCTCTGAGTTCAAGATGCTCCGGAAGAACAGTATCGATGAAGCGTGCATGGCCTCTCCAGCCATCACGGGCGGGAGCTTAATCCTCAGGACATATACGAAGCTTTATCGAATCGAGACCAAAGGAGTGGTAGGTTAATTATACGTTTGCCGGATAGTCACAATTTTAATCACAATCACTCTTGGAGCCGTGTCCGTCGCTTGCGTAAAAGGTGACACCGCGCCTGCTTCATTTTTCATCCGGCGTTCACATGTCGATTCCGTCGAGGACCAGAATCTCCTTGAGATCAATGACTGTCTGGACGAATATTTTTTCAATCTCGGTCGCCTTCAATTTTTCGTAATCTGGTAGTGCCGATGTTTGCGATACCATATCTTATTGGAGGCATTGTAGCAGCTACGGAGGATGGCATTATTAATAAAATTCATGTTCTTTCAAAAGGCGGCGGAATGAGCAGTTACTCTAAAAGACAATTTGTGCGAATTATTTCTGTAGGCATTATTGCGGCATTGATGCTTTCACCATCTGCTTGGGCTTGGGGCCGTATCGGCCACCGCGTAGCCGCCGAAATGGCTGAATCCCGATTGAGTCCCAGGGCACTTGCAGTCATTCATGAGTTATTGGGGCCGGGAGTCAGCCTTTCAGATATTTCAACCTGGGCCGACGAGCACAGGAATCCGAGTAGTGGCGCTTGGCACTACGTGGACGTTCCCATAACGGAATCGCGCTATGATCCCAAATACTGCCTCTCAAAAGGTTGTGTCGTCAGCAAAATCGCAGACTTCAGGCGGATACTGATAGACAGACGGGCGGATAAATTTAAGAAACAGGAAGCCCTGAAATACCTGGTTCATTTCATTGAGGACCTCCATCAACCCTTGCATGTCGCAGACAACAATGACCGGGGCGGCAATCAGACCCAAGTCCGGTTTTTCAATAGGGGCTCCAACCTCCACCGCCTATGGGATTCGCAGCTCATAGAAAATAAATCCCACAATGAGCAAGACTGGCTTCGGGACATCAATTCACTCGCAACCTCTCAAAATGTTTCCCAATGGTCGAAAGGAACACCGGAAGATTGGGCGGCAGAGAGCCTGCAGATCGCTAAAAAGGCATACTGTCTGCCAGGCACCAATACAGTTATGCCCTCCGGAACCAAGCTGGACGACAATTATTGCCGAATGGCGTTGCCGATAATCCAGACGCAGCTTGCGAAGGCGGCGATAAGGGTGGCTGCAACTTTGAATGAGATCTTCCGATAAATCGTAAAATTCTGCGGTTTACATCATGAATATCGAATCACGAAAGCCGCTGCATGAGAATTCACGTTCCGAGGAATCCGGCACACTAGAGCTTTGACCTTCAGGGCGACTGCGTAGTTTGGTCTTGCGAAAACGAAGAAGCTGCACCGGTTTGACTGACCAAGAAACTCTTTCCTACCACCATCCCGATCACCGTTCCGAAGATCGCTCCGGCCAGGAAATCCGAGCACCAATGAATGGTCATGGAGACGCCGATGCCGACGTAAAGGGCGTAGATGATCGCTACATTCCCCAGCCACCGTAGTTTTGGCCAAAGCGTGAAGATCGTGACGGCCATGGCAAACGCGATTGTTGTATGCGAGGAAGGCCAACCCCAGAAGACCCCGCCGCGCAAAATGCCGAATCGGAAAACGTGGCTCAGATCAGCACCCACGCCGTGCGGGGGATGGACGCGGCCCGTAAACGCTTTGTAGATGGCGGCGACAAGAGCGCCGATGAGTTCGGCCTGACCGACCGCCCAACCGGTCAGACGAATTCGAGTGCTTCCGGCAATGATACCAATCGCCAGCAGGAGGAACGGCAGGATTATGGGCAAGAGTCCGCCCATATGGACGGCTGGAAACATCCAGGAACGAAGAACTGGAGCGCGAGTGGCAAGAAAATAGCGCCAGTCGAAGCCAGACGTCACGAGAATGAAAGTAAGAACGATGGCAACAGCGTGCCAAATGATCCTCCGGCCCCCGAAGCAGCCGAGAATGTTTCGGGGCAACGTCGAAAATAATTGCTTCATGCCCAGATTGTAGCATTGTGGCACGGAGGTTGGGTGCGAAACACCGACCGTTGCTTTTGAAGCAATTCAGTTTGGTACGGCGGGCAGTCAATGACAGGGTTAGCACAATAAAACCAAGGCCAAACTATTTTTTATGAAATCAAACTGCCTCTGGCGAAACAATACTCCTGAAAAGGAGGATTCCTATGCGCCAGCTTGCATGGCTTGATTTCCATGGCGGACGATGGCATTTGGTGACCGGCAATGCCCATGACGACCATCGAAAATGGAACAACCGTGAGTCCGCCCTTTCGGATCTGGCGGCAGAAGGCTGGATGATTGATGGCCCTCATGGGAAGCGGCACACGATGAATTATAACGCCAACCGGCATTTTTATGGATATGAGCTGAGGCGGACGATTCATTGAATAAAAAGGGCCGCTACAAAGAGCGGCCCAAATCACATGTTAGGTCCCTAAGCCCACGGTCGCCGCTACTTTACTTTTTTAATAAGACCATCTTTCATTTCGACAATGGCCTCCCACCTCAGCTTGTATTCCGAAGGCCCTGTTACACAGTTGTCTCCATTGGACCGATATTCAGGGCCAAAAATTGATGTTTCGCGGTGGTTTAGTAGCTGCCCGATTGATGCTTTTAGGACTTTTTTGCTTGGATATTTAGCTATTAGCATGGCACCTCCCTAGACAATCCACTTGCCAGAACGAGCCTTCCCAATGGGTGTGGTGTTTCTTCCTTTTTTCGACCGAAAATGGATCGGCAAGCATCACAGTAAAAATTTTGTCCTTTTCTAGGACGAAATTCGGTCCATACTTTGCGGTCTCCGGCGTGTTCTTGGGCTTGGCATTCGCGCAGTTGTCTCTCGTACTTTAGCTCTAGCTCGCTCAATAGATCGTCCAGCCATATTATTTCAAGGTCTTTTACTCTTGCTTCGTCAATTGAATCAGAGAACGCCTTTGCACATGTCCCTTTTACGCTTACAACTGCAACCCGTTTTCCTAAACGCCGCAGGTGTTGCAGCGCGGGAATGTAATCCTGGTCCCCT
>JAHFUH010000317.1:0-3152 GCA_023265215.1 Acidobacteriota bacterium | reverse complement strand
TCCCCTAGCACGGCTATGGCTATGTCGTACACGCCTGGGATTGCGGCAAAATAGAGCATTGAAGTTGCCAATGATATGTCAACGCACTTCTCCTTGGGTTCAAAAGGATCGGATGTGTCTCGATCGGCTCTCCTTATGTGCCGACCTCGATAATTAACCGGATACGTTTCGACCTCATAATGAAACTCTTCCTTCAGCATCTTGAAGAAATCAATTCGCCGTTCTGCAATGTCATGGTCATTTGGATGAAAATTTTCGGCATAACTGCCAAAAAGATAGGTTCGAACCAGATCAGCATTGGAATGCCCAGATTTATTGGTGACTTGAGCCGTCAGCGCAATGGGCAACTTTCCATAATCGATTTGGTAATTCTGCCCATAGGATTGGGCAAGCCTCGACATATTGGTATAAAGCCAGGTTCCGTCGATAAAAATCATGAATTTTGCCATACAAAAAAACCTCCATAGATGATTGCAGGTTGAAATACAATTTCACATTTACCGGTTCGGATTTATCACAAAGATGACTGGAAAGGCGATGCTGCGCGAATTGGCACACTTGGCCAAATTGGTGCCAGGGCGCAGATCGTTTGCTTTTGGTCTTCGGGTTAGCCCCTGTCGCCCTTTTTGATTTGCTCACTCAATCACCTCCCTCTATATATAGGGAGGGGGGCGACAAGTGTATTAGGTTTAAATGTTTTATGTTTTTGTGTTCTATGTTTCTATGTATGAGTATTATGAAATACATAAGATAAACTCCTATTGTTAAATGTGTTGAATTCTTCTATATGTAAAATCCACATTACAGATCCCCTGAAATCTTTTTAATGTGCATTTAAAACCTCTTTAGTTCGTTTTAAATATATTAACCTCATCTAATAAGGCCGATTTTCAGCCCCTCCTACCTTACCTGACCCGACGAGACTTCTATTAGTTGTCTCATCTACAACTTCATTCTCCTATAACATCTTTCCTAATCTTTTCTAAAGCCATTCATAACATTTGCTATTGTTACTGTAAGGGAATTCTCTCCGGATATGCAGAAGGCAGTTTTTTGAACGCATGCGCCTCTAACGATTTCCCAACTCCAAATTCTCAAGCCCTGTGCACGCGTGCACAGGATGGATCCAGATGTATTGGGGACAGGATATTCTAAATTTCCTGTCGGATTGGATGCTTAACAATGTGATTCGCGTCGAGGGCGGACAAAATATTTATGTGCGATCATTCCGCCAGAAGCGATCCGTAAAATTCTTGACTGCCGCGGATCGCCATCCCCCCCTCAATTCTCCCCGCAGCACCGGATTGCTCTTTCGATTATGAGGATACAGGCGCCAGCCGGTTGAAAGGGAAGTTGTGCAATATTCCGCGTTTCTTTGTTCTAATCGGTAGTAAAATCGCACTCGAAGATCCAGACAGGTTTCCAGGAGAGTTTATATAGTGCCTTTGATCAGAAGAACGGATTGGTCTGACAGGGGAAAATTTTGAAAAGTCGTGGATTATTTTTCCGCCTATCCTCCTGTTAATTTCCAGGAATACAGTTTCGACAATGCAAAGGAAATAATCATGAGTCAAGATCTCAAATGTCCCAAATGTCAGGGCACAATGGTTCAGGGATTTATTCCAGATTTCGCTCACGGCACAAGTATGCCATTTGTAAGTTCCTGGGTAGAAGGCCAACCGAAGAAATCATTTTTCTCGGGCCTTAAGAACATTCCCATAGCAGGAGGCATACCGATCGCAGCTTTTCGTTGCACGGGATGCGGATATCTTGAGTTCTATTCTGACCACAAATATATGGCGCAATGATGGCAGCAATTTATTCTATAAAATTCCAACTTTGAACGGTTGAGGGCACTTGAGGTTGTTGATTTGTGGTTCACATAAGGCATCTAATCAGTAGCGTAGATACATCTGCCAGGGAAAGAGACTTTAAGAACCCCAATCTGTTTTTCCCATCGGCTCCGCGCTTACGTTTCCAACTGCTGGCGCTGTCACTATTGCTGCTGGCAGGTTTTCAGAGCGGCCCGCCGAAGGAATCGGGCGACTTCCGCCAGTCCGACCTCGTTGAAATCACGCGGCTCGATCCTTCAATCCGGCTGGACATCCGATACGCGACAACAAACAACTTCGTTCACCGGCCCGTGTATCGACAGGCGCTGGCTTTTTTGCAGCGACCCGCCGCCGAAGCTCTCGTTCGCGTCAACGCGGGCCTGAAACCCAAGGGCTACGGCTTGCTGGTTTTCGACGCCTATCGTCCATGGTCGGTGACGAAAATCTTTTGGGATATGGCATCGGAAGAGGAGCGCAAAATTGGGTTTGTCGCCAATCCTCAAAAAAGTTCGCGGCACAACCGCGCGTGCGCCGTGGATTTGAGCCTTTACGATTCGCAGACCGGACTTGAAGTGCCAATGCCCAGCATCTTTGACGAGTTTTCCGAGCGTGCTTTTCCCAAGTATGGAGGTGGCTCGGCGAAAGCGCGGACTATGCGGGACCTGCTGCGAGTGGCTATGGAGGCAGAGGGCTACACCGTTTACGAATCGGAATGGTGGCACTTCGATTACCGGAACTGGCGGCAGTATCGCACTTTGGATGTTCCTTTCGAGGAGTTGTCAGAGAAACCCTAACGCCATCTCCGGACTTGCATTTTAGTATCTGACGGCCGCGAGTTGTACCGTTTCAGGCGTCAATGGCGCAATGGGATCTCGCATTAACTTCCCATGGCGCCGGAGTGGATTCCGAACATATAAATATTTGCTTTTGAAATATTGAGGGCTGGATTCACATAAAAGATACGGCGACAAAATATTGCAGTCGTACATATCGGGGTTAGATACTATCAATTCGACCGGCCAGCCTGACCCCCGCGACCTACACCCCCCTGCCGCAATCAAAATCCCAGTTCCGCGTTCATCCCACGACCTGCTTGTGAGGCTCATGATAGGCGGCCAGGAAATCCTCACCCTCCGCAATCCATGTTTTCGGCTTTGCCTGGAGCCCAACAATCGCCTTGCCGTCCATGCTTGTTGGCGGCAGCAGTTTGCATCCTGGAAGGAAACGAACCATTTTATCCCGCAGCGTTACCATGGCAACGATTTTGCAGACCTCGTTGCCGATGCAATCCTTGTCCTGAAAAGTATCCCCACTGTTTTT
>JAHFUH010000020.1 GCA_023265215.1 Acidobacteriota bacterium | reverse complement strand
AGCTGACGCTCGGGGCTATTTACTGCCGGCCCTCTGGGCCTAAAAACTGAAAAACCATGCGTCATTAGGCGTCTCGTCGGCGCTCCCATAGTTGTACCGTTTGCGTTTTTGACTCTCACTTCCGTTTGCGCCCTCCGGCTTCTGGCTTCTGGCTTCCGGCTTCTGATATGATCTAAATGGCTTTTGTTTTGGTAAGTGTGCAAGCTGATATGGATCAAAATCATCGTCCGCAGACATTCAACCAGCAATTCGAAGAAATCGTTCGACGTTTTCCGGGTCGAACTGCATTTCGACAAAAAACGCCGCAAGGCTACCCAACGACTTCATACCTGGAGACATATCGCCAGGTCAGAGGCGTTGCGTCCGGGCTGTTGGCGCTCGGCTTCAAACCAGGAAGCCGTGTTTCGATTTTGTCCGAAAACAGACCGGAATGGGTAGTAGCCTATCTCGGGATCTACATGGCGGGAATGATTGCAGTGCCGCTGGATGCCCAGATTTCCCCAGCAGAGTGGCGGCTCCTGATAGACGATTCAGAGTCGTACCTGATTTTTGTAAGCGGGCTTCTGCTGCCGAAATTGCGCGAGGCGACAAAAGATTGCCGCCCTCCGCGCCGCCTGATTTGTTTCGATTCCATTCCCGGTGATCGCGATGCTCGTGCCGAGCTCGCCGGATTGATCGATTGGACGGTAGGGCTGCCGGCTCCGCCGCCGCTTCCGGAATGCCGGCCTGACGATGTAGCCACCATAATCTACACTTCAGGAACGACGGGCACGCCCAAAGGGGTAATGCTGACTCACGACAATATCGTGAGAGAGCTTCAAAGCATCTTCGGGGCAATTCACGTGGATGAGAAGGACGCTTTTCTCTGCCTCCTGCCTCTGCAACACGTTCTGGCTTCAATAATAAATGTCCTGGTGCCCTTGTACCTTGGCGGCCAGGTCGTTTTTGCGGACACCCTGAAGCGCACCGAAATCCTCAATGCCCTGGAAGAGGCGGGAATAACAATACTGGCGACAGTGCCTCAATTCTTCTACCTGTTCTACAATCGAATCCAGGAAGAGCTCTCAAGAAAATCCGCATTAACACGCAAGCTGTTTCGAGGAATGCTCCTGTTGAACCGCTTCTCAACCCGGCACTTGGGAATCAACCTGGGCAGGATGCTTTTTCCGCAAATTCATCGGAGCTTTGGAACCAGGCTGCGCCTTTTTGTGAGCGGGGGATCCGCTTTCGATCCCAAGGTGGCGCAGGATTTTCATGATATGGGATTCACGATCCTTCAGGGATTCGGGCTTACCGAAACAACGGGCGCCTGCAATGTCACCCGTGTTGAAGACAACGTCATCGGTTCGGTAGGCGCTTCCCTGCCCGGCGTTGATGTGAAAATTCTATCGCCGGATGAAGCAGGAATTGGCGAGGTCCTGATTCGAGGCCCTGTCGTGATGAAGGGCTATTATAACAATCCAGACTCAACCGAAGAGGTTCTCGATGACGGATGGTTGCATTCAGGGGATCTGGGCCGGATGGATGTTAAGGGAAACCTGTTTATTACGGGACGCAAAAAAGAAGTCATCGTCCTGCCGAACGGCAAAAACATATATCCGGACGAACTGGAAGCCCATTATCAGCAGAGCCTCTACATCCAGGAAATGGCAGTCATCGGAGTCGCCAACGCACAGGAGCGGGGCGAAAAACTGCACGCGGTAGTCGTACCCAATTTCGATTACCTGAAGACAAAAAAAATCACCAATGCGCGAGAAGCGTTGAGGGATGAAATTGCAAACCTCTCCAATCAGCTGCCGAAATACAAACGCCTGATGAGCTATCAAATTCAAGGCGAGCCGCTCCCGCGCACGACAACGCGGAAAATTAAAAGAGTCGAACTCAAAAAGCTGATTGAAAACGGGCAGCTTCAATTAACGGACAAGGCTCCAGCGCAGGCGCCGCCCCGTCCTGAAGATAAGGCCCTGTTGGAGTCGGCGATGGGGCAGGCGGTCCTCCGATGCCTGCGGGAAACTTATCATCGAGACATGCCTATCGACGCCGCCATGAATCTCGAACTGGATCTCGGATTTGATTCCATGGAAAGGGTCGAGCTCCTTGCCGGCTTCGAGCATGCTTTGGATATGCAACTGCCCGAAGATTTCGGCAGCGAGATTTTCACTGTTCGCGATTTGATAAACCGGCTGGAGCAACAATCGGGAATTGTCAAACGCAGCGGTGCGGCGGCGCGTCAAAGCTGGAAGGACATTCTGTCTGAAGAATCGTTCAGCAGGGAAGAAGATTTGCAAGTTCCTTTCTCCGGCACCGCGGTTTCAATTTGCAAGTTTTTAATTTTGAAGCTGGCTTATTATCTTCTTTTCCGGACACTGCTGCGCCTTGAAACACGCGGCATGAATAATCTTCCATCCAAGGGCCCTTACCTGATCTGTCCCAATCACCAAAGCTATATAGATCCTTTCGTGCTCATATCCGCTCTCCCCTATCGCATTTACAGCAACATGTTTTTTGTTGCCTACAGCGAGTTTTTCGGCAGCCGGCTGATGAAGCTGGCTGCACGATTTGCGAATATCGTTCCGGTCGATCCGGATGCGCATTTGCTGCGTGCTATGAAGGCCGGCGCCTATGGACTCAGGAGGAACCGCATCCTGTGCATTTTCCCCGAGGGGGGAAGATCCTACGACGAAGATTTGCAGGAGTTCAAAAAAGGGGCGGCCATTCTTTCGAGAGAGTTGGCCGTCCCGATGGTTCCGGTAGGGATACAGGGCGCACACAAAGTGTGGCCGAGAGGCAGCAATCGAATCCGGCCTCACAAGGTAAGAATCGAGATCGGCGAACCTATCTTCCCATCACACATCGCGTCAGGCGACCCCTACCAAACGGAAATCGATAGGCTGCAGAATTCGGTAGCCTCGCTGATTGGACGCGGAGTGCGCAAAGTACTCGGATAAACGCGGGGAAATATAGTTATTATCCGCGTTCTTGCGTGTGCTCCGTGTATTCCGCGTCCAGATTATTTAATTAAAATCAAAACCAGCGCTGTAACAAAAATATTGAGTACGGAAACGGGAAGCAGGAGTTTCCACCCGAATTGCATGAGCTGATCGTACCGAAAACGAGGCAGCGTCCACCGGATCAAAAGCAGAAACCAGCAGAAGAAAAATACTTTGAAAGCAAAGGCAGCAACCTGAAGCAGTGTGACCAGGAGATGGGGCATCGCGTGAAAGGAACCCCACGGCAGGTGGAAACCATCCGGTTGGAGATAGGGAATCTGCCATCCTCCGAAGAACAGGGTTGCAATCAGCGCGGCTATTAAAATAGTCTCAATGAAATCCGCCATGAAAAATGCGCCGAATTTCATGCTGCTGTATTCGACGAAATAGCCGATGATTTCCGACTCGCCCTCCGGAAGGTCAAATGGGATGCGCTTGGTTTCTGCCATTCCCGCAGTGACGAAAAGCAGGAATCCCAGCGGTTGCAGGAAAATGCCCCATTTCGGCAGCCAACCCCAGAGCAGTTCCCCCTGCGCCCTGTTGAGTTGTCCCAAATCCAGGGTGCCGAATATCATGAGAAGCCCAACCAGAGTGGCGCCCATGGTAATTTCGTAACTGATCATCTGGCTGGAAGCGCGCAGGCCCCCTAAAAAGGCGAATTTGTTGTTCGAGGATATTCCGGCCAAAAATGTTCCGTAGATGCCCAGCGACATCATCGCAAACACAAAAAGCAATCCGACATTGAGAGGCAGGACCAGCAGTTCAATTTTGCGGCCGGCTATCTGAATTGAATCGCCGAAGGGGATGGCGGCAAAACTCATCAGCGCAAAAAACAGGGCGGCGAAGGGCGCCGCAGTGTGCAGCGCTTTGTCGCCGCCCGGAGGAACGTAATCCTCTTTAAAAAACATTTTAAGCGCATCGGAAAAAATATGGCAAAGCCCGAAAGCTCGCACTCCCAGGATTGAGGCGCGGTTCGCTCCCAATCTGTCCTGCATGACCGCGGATTGCTTGCGCTCCATCCATGTCAACAGCGAAGTAAGGGTCAGGACGCACATGAGAAAGAAAAGCGCCTTAGCCAATACGATCAGCACATCAATCCACATACTATTTCCCTTGATTCAACAACTGCCCGCCTTCGCCCAGAGTTTGAAAAGTCATGCCGGCGTAGGCTTCCATATTTTCCCCGATAGAGCGAAACACATCTGCCGCGGCGGTGGAATCCGGATGCACGTCCAGTTCCGCCGCCAGCTTCGAAAATATTTCCAGGTCCGGCAGTGATTCGCCAACCGGCGGTATGGCAGCCTGGAACTTCTGCACGCGTCCCTGCACATTGGTAAATGTTCCGGCTTTTTCAGCATAGACGGCTGCGGGGAGCTGAATGCCTGCCAGGGCAGCGGTAGCCTGATCCCATGATCCCTGAAAAATCACGCAATCCACCTTGTCCAGCGCCGCCTCGATCTTCTTCAGATCGTATCCTCTCGTCAGGTCGTGTTGGATAATATAAAGAACATGGATGCGCCCTTCGGCGCACAAGTTCAGCAGGTTTTCGATTCCAATCCCTGAAGGCAAAATAAGTGCTGCACCCTTTGCATTGGGGTTCTTATCCGCAGTGATCAGGAAATCATCCGAGTAGACTGTGCCGTTGAAAGGAACGCTAAACTCGACATTCTTTATTTTCAATTCATCCACAAACAACCGGCGGGCGCAAAACAGCTCCTCATTGGTCATCTGCGGCGACGCCAGCACCGCCACCCCTTCCGGGCCATGTGCCAACAGCGCCTGTTTGAGTGCTTTGGCGGCCTCCTGGATAACGGATTCCCACGTGCTTTGCCGGAACGACCCGTCCTTCTTCAAAGCAGGTGCTTTCAACCGGTTCGGAGCGTCTATGGAATGATACGAATATCTCCCCTCGTCGCAGATCCAGTGCCCGTTCACTTCCTTGTTGTAGCGCGGCTTGAGGCGATGCACTCTCTGTTCGTGATAGCGCGGATTGAAGTGCTCATTGAAATGAATCTCAATATTGCAGCCTCGGCTGCAGCCCGGGCAAATCGACGGCGTTCTCCCGAGAAACCACACGCGGCATTTAAAACGGAAGTCCCGGTCCGTCAAAGCACCCACAGGGCAGACATCGACCACATTCCCGGAATAAGGATTGTTAAGCTCAAAACCGGGGACCACATCTATCTCGCTATGGTGCCCGCGCTTGAAAACGCCCAACTCCGAGGTTTTTGAAATTTCACGCGTAAACCGGACGCATCTGGTGCAGAGGATGCAGCGCTCCTGGTCCAGAATGACATAGGGCCCGATCGGGAAAGCTTTCTTTCGTTTGGTTTTGTTTTCGTCAAACCGGGAGTCGTAAAGCCCGTGCTCCATGTAGTAATTCTGAAGCTCGCACTCCCCGGCCTGATCGCAGACCGGACAATCCAAAGGATGATTGGAAAGGAGGAACTCCAGGACAAACTTCCGGTTGCGCAGCGTTTCGGGCGTTTTGGTCCGGACAACCATTCCTTCGGCAACCGGGGTTGCACAGGAGGGCTGCAGTTTCGGCAGCTTCTCGATCTCCACGAGGCACATCCGACAGCTGCCCACGACTGAAAGGCCTGGATGATAGCAGTAGTGGGGGATCTGGATTCCAACAGTCTTGGCCGCTTCGAGAATATATGTTCCCTTGGGCGCCTGGACTGTTTGCCCGTCGACCGTTAAATTGACCAACTCCTTTTCAGGCACAATAACCTCAAATTTTGGGGCCGATTCGCGGCTGCCGCTTTTGTATGGGATAATCCTTGCGCAATGGATGGCCCTGGAACTCGTCGTACATAAGAATTCGCTTCAGGTCGGGATGACCGGAGAAGCGAATTCCAAACATGTCCCAAACCTCCCGCTCCAGCCAGTTCGCCGATCCCCAGAAAGGCGTCACCGAATCGACCGGCTCATTTTCCTCGACAGCCGTTTTGATGCGCAACCGCCGATTGAATGCAAGGGACAGCAGATGATACACAACATCAAAGCGGGGCTTTCGTTCGGGGAAATCCACAGCTGTTATGTCGACCAGCGCGTCAAAGAGAAGCCGCGGATCTTTTTTCAGAAAATCGATAATTTTTATCAGGGATTGCGGGCGAATCAAAGCGGTCGCATCGCCCTGCGGCAGAAGCGTATCTAAAATGTCATTGGGGAAGTTTTCTCTCAGGAGTTGCAGAGAAATATCAGATGTTCCTTCCGGACGAGGTTCTATTCCCATTCCAGTGCGCCTATTTTCCATGCATAGATGAAACCCGCGCCTACAATAACAAAGAATACGAGCATTTCCAACAAACCAAAAATTCCCAGGCTGCGAAAGACAACAGCCCATGGGAACAGAAATGCCAGCTCTACGTCGAAGACGATAAAAAGCATCGCCATTATGAAAAAGCGTATAGGCATGGATCCCTGGTAATACCCCTTCGACGGAAGTCCACATTCGAATGGCGCGTCTTTGACGGGATTCCTCTTTTTAGGCCCGAGAAATACCGAAGCGAGAATGAAGACCAGGGCTACACCTCCAGCAAGGGCAGCCATAATACACATTGGAATTATTGGATTCATCGCCGTTTGAATACCTCCGCCGGTGGCTAAATGTAGCATTGCCGATGGTTTAAAATCAATTTTATAAAGAAGCCGGAAGCCGGACGGATTTACGATTTACGAATGACGATTTACGAATGACTAATTAAGCATACGCCTTCGCAAGAAGTTTATTTTATTCCGGCTTCCAGCTTCTGGCTTCTGGCTTCTGGCTTCCGGCTTCTGCTTTCATGTATAGTAATTGGGAAACCATGGAGACCCTATGAAGTTTGGCAGATGGTTCTTATTGCTGGTTCTTGTTGCAGGCATGAGCAAAGCCACCCTTGCCCTCTTTCAGGAGGCGGATGCTTCCGCTCTTCTGAAGACAGCTGATGAAATGATCCAGACAGTGGCGCGAATCCGGGGTCTCGAGCCGAAAGGCCAGATACTCCGAGGAGTAAAGAGCCGCGAGGAGATTACGCGCTTTCTGAATGAACTTGTTCAGAAAGTATACAGTCAGAGCGAACTCCGGAAGGAAGGGAAAATGCTGCAGAAGCTCGGACTCATTCCCGCCTCCATGGATTTCAAAGAATTCCTACTGAAGCTGCTCAGC
The DNA here is from genome assembly GCA_023265215.1 of Acidobacteriota bacterium. Taxonomy (GTDB): domain Bacteria; phylum Acidobacteriota; class UBA6911; order UBA6911; family UBA6911; genus UBA6911. Next base: position 15,713 of record JAHFUH010000020.1, on the reverse strand, counting down.
GAACAGGCGGAAGGATTCTATGATCCCGAAACCAAAACGCTCTATATCGCATCATGGGCGCCGCCCGATGAACAAAAGCCGGTAATGGCCCATGAAATCACACACGCTTTGCAGGACCAGTATTTCAATATCGGCAAAACCATGGAAGAAGACCGGGCGCTCGGCAATGACGACCGGGCATTAGCCCACGAAGCGGTCAGGGAAGGCGACGGCATGGCTGTGATGCTCAATTACCTCCTCGAACCCGCCAAAAAGAATTTTGCACAACTGCCCGATCTTGCAACCGTAATGCGTGCTCAGATGTCCGTTTCTCAATCCCGGAACGCTGTTTTCGAAAGTGCGCCGCAGTATATACAGGAAAATCTGCTGTTCTCCTACGGCTATGGGGCTGCTTTCCTGCAGAAAATATGGGCCAAGGATCCATCCTGGAAATCCATTGATAGGCTCCATGCCGACCTGCCTTCTTCCACCGAACAGATTCTGCATCCCGAAAAATATTTTGCCCGCGATAATCCCAAACCGGTCCAGGAAGAAAATATTGCAGCCAAATTGGGAAACAACTGGAAAGTCTCTTATAAAAATGTGCTGGGGGAATTTTCCCTGGGCCTTTTGATGAATCTTAGATTCACTGAAACGCGGGCCAGGAGAGTGGTCAACGGCTGGGGCGGTGACGAGGTCCTGCTGTTGGAAAACGATCAAGGCAAGGATGCCGTTTTTGTGAATACCATCTGGGACAGCGCCGGCGATGCGGATGTTTTCTTTGCGGCCATGACGGATTGGCTTCAGCAAAGATATCCTAAAGCGACGAAAATGAAGGAAAGCCCGACCGGGTTTTCCCTCGTTCAAGAAGGCGAATTTCATTCTCTGCAGCGCGACGGTGCGAGCATACGGTTTATCATCGGCCTTCCTGAATCGGACGGTTTGAAGCTTATCAATGGAGAGCCGAAGTGACAGGATGGGACTGGATTGAGAGTTTCGACGGGGCGCTCACCGTTTGCGACCTTTCCGGAATCGTCCTGCAGATGAACGAAAAATCCGCGGAGATTTACCTGAATTATGGCGGAAAGGAATTGATCGGTAGAAATCTGCTGGACTGCCACGCTGAGCCTGCGCGGGAAAAACTACTCCGACTCCTGGATTCAGGCGAGCGCAACATTTATACGACGGAGAAAAACGGGATTAAGAAGCTCATATATCAAATCCCGTGGATTCAAAACGGCAGGCGCAGCGGAATGCTGGAGCTTGTACTGCAAATTCCTATCGAGATTCCGAATTTCCTTCGCTGACAATTCGATATTTTCATCCGCGTTATTCCGCGTCATCCGCGTGTTCCGCGTCCATTTCTTTCAGTTCTGCAAGCAAGTAGAGCTAAATTTCTAATTTGTAGCTTTACAGCATAATTTCGAATACACTAATAAATGTATAAATAGGGTTGTTTCAAGTTGTTGCGATCCCAATTTTGCCCGTGCGACTGAAATTATCGATTAGCAGAATTGTGCGCCAAAAAACATGTATTTTATCAGCAAATTGCACGGAGTGGCCGATAAGTCATTCGTCCGCATCACAACCGGCAAAAGGCTGATGCAACCCAGAGGAGTTCAAGCGGCTGGCGGTTCTTGCGAATGGAGGAGGATTCAAGGCAACGCGGCTGCTCGCCAATTAAATTCTGCAAAAAACTGGCAAAGGGCGCCAGGGGATTTTTCAAATGATCACATCTAAAGAATCGCTACGAATGAACCGCCGGGTTCTGGCGATGGTTCTCGCCGGCGGAAAAGGCAGACGCCTTTACCCTCTAACCAAAGACCGGTCGAAGCCTGCAGTGCCTTTCGGAGGCAAATATCGGATTGTCGATTTTGTTCTCAGCAATCTGGTGAACTCCGGGGTTTATTCCACCTATGTTCTGACTCAATTCAAAAGCCAGTCCCTGTTGCAGCATCTGCGCGACACATGGCAATTTGGGAGCCTCTTACCCTATCAATTCATTGTCCCGGTCCCGGCGCAAATGCGATCGCCCGATGAAAACTGGTACCAGGGGACGGCGGACGCCATTTTTCAGAATATGGATCTGATCAACCAAACCGAGCCGGACCTTGTTCTGGTATTCAGTGCGGATCACGTCTACCGCATGGACATCCGGGATATGGTTGAATTTCACAACACTAAGGACGCGGATGTGACTGTTGCGGCGGTTCCGATGTCTAAAAGTCTTGCATCGGAATTCGGCGTGATCGAGGTAACACCGGAGGGGAAAATCATAGGCTTTCACGAAAAGAAAGCGGACGCGCCGACAATTCCGGGCAAACCGGATCTAATTTACGCTTCAATGGGCAATTATATATTCACTACCGACATCCTTCAGAATGAACTCATGGCAGATGCGGCCAATGATCAGAGCAGCCATGATTTCGGGAAAGACATCCTGCCCAGCCTGGTGCAGCGCGCCAATGTTTATGCCTACAACTTCATGGAAAACCGCATTCCGGGAGATCCGCCTAATGTGGGTCCGTACTGGCGCGATGTCGGCAACATTGACTCTTTCTATGAAGCGAACATGGATCTTAGAGCGGTAACGCCGGATCTCAACCTCTACAACCGGCAATGGCCGCTGGGATCTACACGGGAACTGGATCCGCCGGCGAAATTCGTATGGGACCAGGACGGCAGGCGCGGGCACGCGATCGATTCGATTATTTCAAGTGGATGCATCCTGTCGGGAGGACGCGTCAAGAATTCGGTGCTGGGAAGAGCCGTGCGTATTCATTCCGGCGCCGCCGTGGAAGATTCGATCATTTTCGATTATTGCGACATTGGTCCTAATGCAAAAGTCCGCAGAGCCATCCTGGATAAAAACGCACAGGTACCCGCAGGGGCAACAATCGGCTATGACCTTGAACAAGATCGCAAGAATTACTACGTTTCGGAAAATGGCATAGTCGTGGTTGAGGGAATTCGCTCTTCCGTCGAAGTCACGGTGCTGAACCTTGCCAATCCGATTGAGAGACGCAAACGAAAATCGGATTTAACCCGTGATTTCAGCCAGGATACTATCCATACAACCCAAAACGCCCAGAATAATCAGGACACTCCCGATGCCCAGGATACCCGGGGTATAACCGTTTCGCCATAAAAAGGCAACAGCGGATTCCATTGCGGAATTCGCTGCACTTTCCACCTGCCTCAGATTTTCGCTGGCTCACACAAGTTGACTGGATGCTTGGCCGCCCGGCCGCAGATGACACAGATATACTGCGCATCTCTTGCCAGCGCACCCGCAGTCTTCATATTCCTGAGACTGATGATATGACACAAATGCTTCTCGTGGTCCGGATGGAGATCCAATAAATCATAGATCTGGACTGCATCTTTTTTTTCAGTCATGGCGCTTTCCTCTCAAAATACCACGGTTTTCCTATTTCTTATAGCCATCATGCAACTTACTTTCAAGATATAGAATTATTCAACACGGTTGTCAATGGCGCCGCTGAAAAGATTTATATCGGTGGAATCGGTGGTGTTTTTAAATGCGAACTACCTGAGTATGGGAGATACGGTCATGAAAACAACAGTTTTCGCCGTCGACAAGACTCCAGACGAGTCCGATCCCAAATACGAAAAGGGATAGAAGATAGCCGAGACAACGGCCCAATATCTGGCGGAAGCGCGGGCGGCAGTGGTTCTTTCCAACAACTCGCAAATCCGTGATCATCATGCCGATGGTCTGGGTGGATGCAGACAGGAAGAAAATCGAATAGGCCAGATATATCAGCAGAAACAGCGCCGGATAGACAATGTAACTTATGGCATCCAAACTGCCAATGCCGGTGAAAATGTCTGAGGCAATAATGAAAATTCCCCAGCAGACAACAACGAACATCAAATCCACCAGCCCCGCAAGCGTTCTGGACAGAAGGATCAATTTGTCTTCATAAACTGCCGAATTTTCCTGAACCGGAGTGAATATTTCGGACATGGAAAGCTGTGCTTGCGGAGATTGAGGCGATCGCCTGGAAACTGCTTTGTCGATAAGCTTCTCCACCTCCCTGGGATTGTTAGCCGGACTCGCGGGCGCCAGTACTTTCTGTTGCGGAGCCGGTGTTTGAGCAACCTGATTTTTGGGAGGATGTCTGCGAACAAGAGGCTTTTCTGCCTGCGGTTGCGGCATATCCACAGGTTCTGCTGAGGTAATCACGGGAGGAGCTTTTGTTTGATCTGTTTGTTTTTTCTGCCTGATGGACCGAAGGCGTTCTGAAAGCTCCTTCCTCCATTGCGGAATGTCAGGCTCGCTCGCCGGGGGAACGGCCGAGCTATTTTCCACTGGTTGCGCGGCAGGTTCCACGCGGTATCCGCAGACCAGGCAGACGCCGGTAGAACTGATCTCGTCGTTATGGCATTGAGGACATTCCATTCCCATGAACTCCGGAACTGTTGCTGATTATATCAGGCGTTGGATCCCCTGGATCAAAAAATTAAAGGACGCGCAGAACTTGCCCTTGGTATACTTGTATCCATGCCCATAAAAAAGCGGCTGGCAGTTGCACTCGCATTGCTTATCCTGACGTTGGCAGTCTATGGAACGGTCAAATTGTATTCGCCGCTATTGATATTTTATGTTGTGGAACAAACATTGATACAGAAGGCTCCTGCCGGAACCGATCCCGCCCTTGTGCACAAGCGCCTTCAACTCATCGTATCTGCAAATCCAGACCAAAAAGCCCGGGTGGAAGAGCTGTTTCGCATTTCTGCATACCTTGAAAAAGTGCAAACCCTGACGCCTGAACAGCTGGAATTTTTGATAAGAACTCCTCCTCCCAGGTCGGATTTCATCCGAAAAGACCGGGGAGCGGGAAAATATTTTGCAAATTATTCACCGATTTGGAACTTTTTTCTCTTTCAGGATGTCTGATAACAATGGAACGCGTATTGCGGAAGACAATCGGAAAGCGCTCAGATGCAACCCGTGGTGGGAGCTATGTACCCAGAACAAATGGCGCTGCACAAAGATGAGAGTGCAGTAACTGAGGGACTGCAACGGGTCGATTCCATGGCCGGCCTGACCTTCGAAGAGTTGTTTGATCGTTATAACTCAATGGTCTTCGGCCTTGTTTTTCAGATCTTAGGCGACCGCGAAGAAGCCCTCGATGTCTCCCAGGAAGTTTTTCTCGCAATTTATCGGAAATTGGGTTCTTTCAGGGGAGAGTCGTCCCTGAAGACCTGGATTTACTGCATCGCAGTTCACCGGGCCTCAAACCGGTTTCGATGGTGGAACCGGCTCAGGCGCCGGGGAACGGTGTCTTTGGAGGAGCTTTTGGAAAAGGGGGCGGAACCCGACTTTTGCGCCAGCACAAATTCCGGCTTTCAATCTCCCGAGGATGCGCTTCTTATAGAAGAAGAGCGTGCGGAGGTTCAAAGACTGCTGCTCAATTTGCCCTTGCAGCAGAGAATTGCATTAATACTGAGGGACATCGATGGATTGTCTTACGAGGAAATTTCCGAATCCATGAAAATTTCGCTGGGCACAGTCAAATCAAGGATTGCCCGGGGAAGAGAAATGCTCAAGCGCAGTTATAGGAGATCGACGAGTTGAATCCGGAGGGCGATATGTTGTGCAGGAAAGTATTAAGCCAGCTTTCGGAATATATTGACGAGGTCTTGGATCCCGATACTGCCGTCCAGGTGTTTCAGCATCTGGATCATTGTGAGAACTGCCGCAAGGAATTCGATAGCCTCGTCATGATACAGCAGAAATTGAGATCGCTCCCTGCTGTCCAAACACCCAATTATTTGCGCAGCCTGGTGCAAATCCGGCTGTCCGCCGGGCGCAAGGAGCCTATAAGTGCTCGCATTCGCAATGTGCTGGAGCGCCGCTGGTCCATAATCCGCACAACCGAGGGAATCTGGTACTGGACCAGAGCGTTGGGAACCGTCATGACCACCATCTTTTTCATCCTGATCGCCAGCGTTGTCACTCCATATTACATGAATGTTGAAGCACACCCGATAGACTGGAAGCCCCGTTCGATTGACTACAGCCAGCAGGTTATGAAAAATGTTTCCAAAAAACTGGGGATAAATACGCCTCAGGCTCCACCCAGCCGAATCAATCCTGCAATCAACATCCTTTGTCTTCTCAGACTCGGACAGAGTGTTCCACCTTCAGACAATGACGATAATGTATCCTTGCTGTATGCCGTGGACACCGATGGCGCGGCTAAAATGCAGGGAGTGGTCGAATATCCCAGAAACAGGGAACTGTTGAGCAGAGTCAATGAAATGATCACAAATAGCCCTTTCCGTCCGGCAAGCAAGAATGGAAAGGCTGTGCCTTCTCAGATGCTGATCATGTATAACAGCATTTCGATTTCCAACTAATTTGAAGTAATTAGCAGCTTGGCAAAAATTCGGGGTCGGAGTCGGGGTCGGTATCGGAGTCGAATTTTTATAAGCCAAAAACGATTCCGGTTCTGGTGCAGCCAGCACTTCAAGATTCAATATTTCTTGTTCGATATTCTGCGGTTCAAAAACTCCTCCAGGTGCAAACAGAAGTGGGACTCAAAAGGCAAAAAGAACAGCGCCTGGGAGCGCCGGCGTCCTCGCCGGCACATATTCACGACTACCAGATATGTTTGCCAAAAACCCTACAAGTCGCTGCAGCTCTTTGATTAATTCGGAAATTCCCGATGTGCGCACCTGCCTGCCGGCGAGGACGCCGGCGCTCCCAGGGCATAAGCCCATTAGGTTTTGAGTCCCACTTCCGTTTGCACCCGACTCCGAATTCATTTTATTTTTTGTTTCGAATAGAAGAGAGAAATTTCCGGCCGGAGCAGGTCGCGCCATTTTCCCGGCTGCAAACCCTCCAGGGAACACGGTCCGATGCGGGTGCGAACGAGCTTCAGGACTTTCAATCCTGCCGCTTCCATAAGGCGTCTCACTTCACGGTTTTTCCCTTCGGTGAGCACAATCTCCAGCCAGCTGTATTTGCCCCGGTCCTCAATGCGCCGAACGCTTTGAGGCCTTGACCAGTCGCCCCGGTCCAGTTGAAGGCCCTCCGCCATACTGGTCAGCTGATCTTCGCTGATCAGCGTGTTCGCTTTCACCAGATATGTCTTGGGGATTTTGGAAGCCGGGGCGGTAACGTGGTTCGCAAAATCGGTGTCGTTCGTCAGCAATATCAGGCCCGAAGTATCTTTATCCAGACGCCCCACCGGTGAAACCCAGGGAACATCCTTGCCAAGACAATCGTAGATTGTTTTCCTTCCTTCGGGATCGCCATGACTTGTGATCACTCCCTTGGGCTTGTAGAAAAGGATGTATACTCTGCGGGACTGGCGAAGGCGATTCCCCTGGACGTGTATCGCGTCATTTCGAGGATTCACCCAGATGCCGGGATCGCGAACTACCCGCCCATTGAGTTTCACCAAACCCGAGACAATCGCTTCGCGCGCTGCGCTCCGCGACGCCAGGCCGAAGCGGGACAGAGTTCGGTCAAGCGTCATTTCACTTTTCGATTTCATACCAGGCAATTTTAGGACAGGGGCGAACAAGAAGCCAAACAGAATTACGATTTACGAATTACGATTGACGAATTAAGCATACGCCCGGCTTCCGGCTTCTGGCTTCTTGTTTCTATTCATGCATCAAAGCTACTATAATCCATGGTACACGATCTTGGAGGCACTATGCGAAAATGCAACCTGTTCCTATCCATCCTTATCTTGCTGGCTTTTTCTCCGGCATGTCACACCGGCGCTTCCCAAAAACCAAACGTGCCGGACGCCGAGAAATTCCTATCCAGCGCGGAGAACCAGCTGACAGACCTTTCGATAAAGGCCGGACGAGCGCAATGGGTCCAGGCGAATTTCATAACGGATGACACGGAAGCGATTTCCGCCCAGTCAAATCAGGATTATATCGAGGCCACAACCAGACTCGCGCTCGACATAAAACGTTATGACGGGATGAGTCTTCCTCCTGTGCTGGATCGAAAATTCAAGCTGCTGAAGCTCTCATTATTTTCTCTTACCGATCCAAAGGAACGAGAAGAGGTCTCCAAACTGGGAGCCAGCCTGGAGGCGGAGTATGGAAAGGGTAAGGCGTGTCCGGAAACCGGCAAATACAAAGGCAAATGCCTGCCCATCGGAGAAGTCGAGAAGGTATTTGAGTCGAGCCGCGACCCCGAAGAATTGGCACAGGTGTGGAAAGCTTGGCGGGCGGTGGGAGCTCCGATGCGCCAGAAATATACGCGCTTTATTCAGCTGCAGAACAAGGGGGCCCAGGAGCTGGGTTTCAAAGACATGGGCGCAATGTGGCGTTCAAATTACGACATGACTCCCGAGCAATTCAGCGCCGAAGTGGAGCGCCTGTGGAACCAGGTGCGTCCATTTTACGAATCGCTCCACGCGTATGTCCGGACCAAGCTCATTGCACAGTACGGAAACCAGGCGGTCACACAAGATGGGCTGATCAGGGCGGATCTGCTTGGAAATCCGTGGGCGCAAGAATGGAGCAACATCTATCCTATCCTCGGAAAATCGAGCACAGGACCGGACTATGACCTCACATCCATTTTGAAACAAAAGAAAATCGATGAACTCGGGATGGTTCGATACGGCGAGAACTTTTTCAAATCCCTCGGGTTTGCGCCTTTACCGCAGACATTTTGGGAGCGGTCGCTCTTCACCAAGCCGCGCGACAGGGAAGTCGTCTGTCATGCCAGCGCCTGGGATGTGGACACCCAAAATGATCTGCGATTGAAGATGTGCATTCAAATCCGCGCCGAAGATTTTGTGACCATCCATCACGAGCTCGGGCACAATTTTTATCAGCGCGCTTATAACCAGCAGTCGTTCCTGTTTCAGAACGGCGCAAATGACGGATTCCATGAGGCAATAGGAGATACCATTGCGCTCTCCATCACTCCCGATTATTTGCACCAGGTGGGATTGCTGCCGACCGTTCCAAAATCGGACGACACCGCTCTTTTGCTCCGGAAGGCTTTGGACAAAATCGCTTTCCTGCCTTTCGGATTGATGATTGATCAGTGGCGCTGGAAGGTTATGGATGGTTCGCTGAATCCGGCGGACTACAACAGGGGATGGTGGGAACTGCGGGAGAAATATCAGGGAGTGGCACCTGCTGTAGCACGGACGGAAAAAGATTTCGACCCGGGAGCAAAATATCACGTTCCTGCGAATGTTCCCTATACCCGATATTTCCTGGCCGACATCCTTCAGTTCCAGTTCTATCGCGCACTGTGCAAGGATGCAGGATACACGGGCCCGCTCCATCGCTGCAGTTTCTTTGACAACAAACAGGCGGGAGCGAAGCTCAATGCCATGCTTCAAATGGGTCAGAGTAAAGCGTGGCCGGAAGCACTAAAGGCCTTGACCGGCGAAACTAAAATGGATGCAGGCGCAATCCTGGAGTATTTTGCTCCTTTGAAAAAATGGCTCGACGAGCAAAACGCAGCCGCCGGAGTAAAGACAGGCTGGAAAACACCCGCCGATCCGCTTGCCGGCTCATAAATATTCGCATCTTTAACCCGGATTATTCATGAAGCTTCTACTGCGGCGGCGGATCCGGGCATGTCTACTGCGTTGCGCTCGGTCGGATTACTCGACGTACTGTTGAGTACGCCTGCGGAATCCTCTCATCGCGCGCCTTGTATCCATGCCCGTCTGCGCCGCCTCGCTACGAACCTTCATGAATAATCCGGGTTAAGCCTTGGGGCCTTTGTGGTGTTTACACATTTGCATCTCTGATTTGGAAACAAGCTCATCATTGCTTCACATCTGTATATGCCCTGAAAGGGCATCATAACAAAGCCCAGGGTTGAGCGGCGATTTGTGCCGCTCAACCCTGGGTATCCAATCATTTCGTTTCAACCCTGAAGGGGTTGCATCTGGATACAACCCCTTCAGGGTTGTTCGCCAATGGCATCCTTCCCCAGGGTAGGCCGCAAAAAACGCGGCCAACCCTGGGCTTTGTTATGATGCCCTTTCAGGGCAGGTTATGAGATTCGTTTCGCGTTTTTGCTCAAAAGCCCCGACCTTTTGAGCCTCGAATTTTTGCCGGCTTGCATGTAGTGCGATTTTAGATCCACAGGGAAACGCTCGATCGCATAACGGAGCATCGTGCGGGGCATTACCGCGGCGTGCCGGTCCAGGAACTTTCGTTCCTTTGCAAGCGAGCAACGGTTTCCCACTTCCCTCAGCATCCACCCGACAGCCTTGTGAATCAGATCATGGGAATCCTGCAGCAACAACTCAGCAATGCGCAGCGCCTCATCACTCTCACCTTGCCGGATAAAACAGAAGGTCGATAGAATTGAAATCCGGCGCTCCCAGAGGTTTTTGGAAAGCGCCAGTTTGGTCAGCAGAGACCGATCCCTCCCCGACAGGTATTCTCCCACTATGTGCTGCGCGGTCAAATCCACGAGATCCCAGTTATTGATTTGTGCAGTGCTGGCCAGGTAAAGATCGAAAATCCCTTTTCGCGTTTGTTCATCGCCGCGCCGGTATTGTTCAACCAGAATAAGCAGCGCCGCAAGCCGTTCTTCGTGGAAAGTCGATGAAAGCAATTTCGATATGTCTTTTCTGGAAGCCTGCAGATGCGTCTTTGCGACTTTGCGGATCTTCGGAACCACAATCCCGAGGAACCGATCCCCTTCCCCATATTCCCCCCGTCCTGTTTTGAAAAAACCGGCCAGGAATGTGGCTTTGTCGGGATCGGAAAAGGAACGCAACTCGGAGCGGATGATTTCGAATTCAGCCACTTTTACTCTCCAAATTATTAGTCAAAGACAGATGCGATGCCGGGATTGTTCAATGCGGCAAAAGCATCCCGAACATGACGCGCGGTGGTTCGTTCGCCTGAAAAACTCGCGGGGATTTCATCCATGGCGAAAAATTTTACATCGGATGTCTCCGCACTTGCACGGGCTTCACCGCCTAAAATATCGCAAAGGAAGATTATTTTGAAAGCGTGAAATAATTCGATCGGATTCACACGGTTGGCGTCATAAACTCCCACGAGGCTCCGGGCTTTGACGCGGAACCCGGCTTCTTCCCACACCTCTCTTTCCGCAGCCTTTGAGGGAGTATCGCCCACATCCGCCCAGCCGCCCGGCATTGTCCACCCACCATCGATTCGCTCGCGGACCAGGAGTATTTTTTGTTCTCGAAACACCGCCGCGCGCACATCCACTTTGGGAGTGGCGTAGCCCAGCTGCTCCTTGAATGCCCTGGCCAGCGGTGGCAGCTCAATCTCCGTATTATTGCTGACGATTTCAGCAATAATATCCATCAACCTATGGCACCGCTCCCGCTGAAAATCGTCTTGGGCATAGTGGCATTCTGTCTGCGCAAGGGCTTGAATTTCTCGCATCCACTCCAGGAACTGAACCGATTTTGGCTCCATCACTATCCCTCCCAGGGATTCACATTCATCATTCCAATACCAAACAAGAATATTTGAAATTTAGAATAATCGAACAAGGAATTTCGACCGCAGAAGTGAAACACTTCGAAATTCAATATTTTCTGTTCGATATTCTGCAGTTCAAAAACTCTATCGATCAAATGGCGACCTTGCGAATGCCGCCTGACCATGCTCGCATTTATAAACTCCTCATATATACAGTTTTTAAGTAAGTATCGATACCCGAAAAATAGGGGACGCTACCGGGTGTAATCGGAAGTCGAGTCATGCCGGTAGATGTGACGAATTAAATGAAGCGCCCTGGGAGCGCCGGCGTCTCGCCGGCAGACGCTGTTATATTGCAATTTCTGGACAAAATGCGTGCGAAACGCTTCATGCATGTCTTTTATCACTGCTTGCCGCCGAGACGGCGGCGTTCCCAGGGCTGAATCCCCCAGGAAAGCATGACTCGCACTTCCGATTGCACCCGATGCTACCTTATTGCACTGCCAAAACTTGCGAAATAGGGTAGCATCCCTATTTAATCATGAAATACATATGCAGAATAGTTCTTTCTGTAACTTTTTAATACTATTTACTGGACTTCTATTTGTCCTAAGCCTATGATCTATTCAGATGATTTCCCGGCAAGGAAATTGCAAATACTTGCCGGGATCTGATGCAGTTTAACCTGGAAAACTGCTTCCACCACACCTACCCGATAGGGCTCTACCTAAGCCTTTAAGGGTGAAGGCGTTTCTGACATTTACCCCCTTGGCGTGAATTGTACCGTTGGATGTGAGGCTTGGTATGTCTATCGGGAAATTCTGCTTCAGATTAGTATTAGTCTTGTTTCTGCTTTCGGCTGAAATAGCAAACGCGCAAAGGAACTCCAATGTGCTGGGGAACAACGGCTTGGCGAGGGGTGGCTGTCGGGAATTAGCAGTCCGGATTGAGGACTACATGGGCACGGCGATTATGGGCGCCACGGTCGTTCCGGATGGGAATGCATTGCCCGTAACTAGCGATTCCAATGGAATAGCGCGCCTCTCCTGCAACGCCGGGGAAGGATTCCTGCCCAAGGTGAATGTGACCGCTCAGGGATATGTCCCTACAACCGCGACTTTGGCACCGGAATCGGGGCGAGGTTATGAGATCAGGATGAACAGGGCGGAGCCAAGCTCCCGTTTATCCGGATCCACAATAAATATCTCTGAGCTGCCGAGAGATATTCAGAAGAAATCTTCCTACCTTCAAGAAGAAGCGGCCAAGGCTCTTGCCGCAACAAAATACGATAGCGCTGAAGTGCTGCTCATCGAGGCTCAAAAGCTGACACCGTCATCCGCCCTGGTTATGAATAACCTCGGGATTGTGGCGATGCATCGAAAAGATCTGGATGCCGCGGAAGAATACTTTAAAAAGGCATCCCAATCGGCGCCCGGCATCGGCGAGATCAAGGGAAATTTCGGACTGATTCTCTGGATGCAGCATCACGAGGAAGAAAGCTACAGCGCGCTGCTTAAAGCATCCTCGCTCGGATACGAGTCCACTGCGGGGAATTACATCCTGGGCGTGGTTGGTTTGGGAAAAGGAGAATACAAGGAATCGGTCAAGCGCCTGAGAAAGGTTCCTTCAGATCAATTCCCCTATCGAGATCTGTTCCTTTCAATTGCGTTGCGCAAATGTGGAAATAGCAAGGCGGCGGAGGAAAGCTACCTGAATTTTCGGCAGCGCAACCCCGCGCCCTTTATTGTCAGCCTGCTGGAATAGGCGCCCGGGACGGCCGCGCTCCTCAAGACTTGCCCAGGGCCTTTAGGACCCGGTCAGGCGTAATCGGGAAGGCGTCAACCCACTTTCCAGTCGCATTGAAAACAGCGGGGGAAATCAAAGCAGGTACGTCCGTAGCCACATCTTCAGCGATCCCGACCGTGCCGTACGGCCCATAGCCCATGCCAGTTTCGACCAGGCAGGTGTCGATGGACCCCACATCATTGATTGCGGCTATTTTATAATCGAGGAGATTACCGTTCAGCATTACTCCGGTCGCCGGATCGTGAATCACCTCTTCGCTGCGGCCTCTTCCGACCCCCATATACGTCCCGCCATACTGCTGCCCCTCACAGCCTTCCCAGCTCACAACTTTCCCGACATCGTTCACATTCACAACTTTGACGACATCGACCTCTCCCGTTTCCGTGTCCACCTCGACTTCCATAAAATGGGCTTGCCTGCAAAGACGGAGGCGCTGGCTTGCATATGCGCCCTGCTGCATCTGCCAGCCGTAGGCAAAAAGAGGCTCGCTAAAGATGCTCCGGTCCGCCCCCTTTCCCATTTCCGATGCGATCGCCAATGGCCCTTCGTACCCGGTGGGCATGACCAATTCTGCGATAGTTTTCCGGATGGACGGATCCCTCTTAACAAAGACCGTACTGTCCTTGATGTCCAGATCCTCCGGCTTCATCCCTGGGAAAGCAGGGGGAAAGCTGCCGCGTGAGGTCTGGCCCAGAGGCCGGGTTGCAACTTCGAGGATTCGCTGCTTCAACAGCCGGGCAGCATTCCTGGTTGCAAATCCATTGACGGAGAGATTGGTCGAAGAATCCGGCGTCATCGTGAAAAATCCGGGATCAATATGAGGCCGGTAGAAAACATCCTGGATCTCCATGCCCAATTCATCTGCGGCTATCTGGCAATAAGCGGTTTCCGCGTTAACGCCTATATCACACCGCATGCCCAGGATGCTTGCCGTGCCGTCTGTCCGCTCGATGCGAATAGCGATCTCGCTGGACCCGGCCGAATCCTCCCATTCATGCGTCCAGGTGAATGCCATTCCGTGCATTCTGCCATTCGGGAGCCGCTTTGTTCCCGGCTGATGCCATTTCCTGTCCCAATCAATGACAGCTTTTCCCTTCTCGATGCATTCACGCAGGCTGTCCCGGACCGGGAATCCCATTTCAGCCTTGCGCTCATTGAGCCACGCCATATCGTGCCCCTCCGCGCCATCGTTTTTAAGTGCGACCTCAATGGGATCGAGCCCGAGCGCTGCCGCAACGTGCTCAAAGACCAGGGTGAGGGTGAGGCAATTGGGATTTTGTTCGCAGCGCGTTGCGACCGTGGGCCCTTTGTTGACCTGGATTACTTTCAGCCTCCCATGAATGTTCTGAATTTTTGTGTTCTCGCTGAGATGGTGGAATGCGCCGAAAACCGGGAACCACTGGTTGGCCAGAGTCGCGGTTCCCTGCACCGCCGTGATAGTCCCGTCTTTTTTGACACCCACTTTGAAAAAATAGCTGCCTTCATCCATTTCCCCGCCGTAGAAATCCTCTCTTCGATCGAATACCCATTTCACGGGCTTGCCCGTTTTTTTTGCCAGAAAGCCGGCGCAATAGTAGGGACCCAGGTTCCAATTGCAATGGCTCCAGCCGCCGAAGCTTGCGCCCTGGTAGGGGCAGTGGAGTTGGATCCTGTTCATAGGAATCCCGCCATACCACGAAGAAATAGCTCTCTTGGCGACCTGAGGATGCTGATGCTTAAGCCAGACTTCCGGATATTCGCCATTCCAGCGGAAAATCCCGCAAGGTCGCTCAGGCCCAATCCAGGTATTGGCTGTGCGTTCGGTTTGAAATTCCAGGGTCAGGTCCGCCTCTGCAAAGCCCTTTTCCACATCCCCATGCTTTTCGATATCGAGGAATCCTTCGTTATAATAATTGCCATCGGGGTACGTTTCGGGATTGGCCAAAGGCGCGTCCGGTTTTAAAGCTTCAACCACATCGAGAACGAAGGGACGCTCCTCCCACTCCACTTCGACCAGATCCAAAGCCGCATCGGCAATATTCTCCGTATCGGCGGCTATCACGGCGCCGACTTCTTCCCCCTGAAAGTAAGCCACGCTTGGCAGAACGGTGATGTTATTGGGAACATGCCCGCCCAGGTTTGCCGATTTCGGCAACTCCGGATCGTCATACCGGAGAATCGCGCGCACTCCCGGATAGGCCGCCGCCCGGCTCGTATCCATGCTCCTGATTCGTGCATGGGCATAAGGAGATTTCAGGAACTTTGCATAAAGCATTCCATGCAGATGGATGTCCATTGTGTAGGAGGCTCGACCGCTGGCCTTCTCATATCCATCCAGCCGGCGTATGCCGCGCTTGCCGATATTTTCGTAATGCTCCAGCGGGTATTTGTCGGATTTTGTATTGTCCAACAACTCGGAAATTCTTTTCATTTCCTCTTACATGGGATCTTTCGGCTCCTGAAGTAGCACGATCTTATCACCGGAAAGCCGCAAAGAAAGGAAAGAA
>JAHFUH010000316.1:2198-6565 GCA_023265215.1 Acidobacteriota bacterium | reverse complement strand
TACCAGGAAACTATAGGCTTAACTAATGGAAATCGGGCACATTTTATCATTGGTTATCTACCTGCCGGCCATCGCCGCACTGGTAATTCTCCTGCTACCGGACAGGGCCGAACGAGCCGTCAAACTGGCGGCATTCCTGGGCTCGCTTCTGACGTTTGTTTTCTCTCTTCATCTCTTCTATCATTTTGACGCCTCTCAGGGCGGGATGCAGTTCGAAGAGTCCATCCCGTGGATTCACGCCTCGGGCTATACAATTAACCATCATCTTGGCATCGACGGCATCAGCCTCTTCCTGATTATCCTGACGACCTTCCTGACGCCGCTGGCCATCCTTTCTTCATGGAAATCGGTCACCCGCAGGATAAAACCTTACATGATTTGCCTGCTGGCGCTTGAAACCGGGATGATCGGAGTTTTTTGCGCGCTCGATCTGGTGCTTTTTTATGTCTTCTGGGAAGTGATGCTGCTCCCCATGTATTTCCTGATCGGCGTCTGGGGCGGTGAACGAAGAATCTACGCTGCGGTCAAATTCATTCTTACACGATGGTGGGATCCCTGCTCATGCCGGTAGGCATACTTTATCTGTTTCATGCCAACGGCGGGACTTCTTTCGACCTGGTCCAGATCACGCGGAATTTGACCACCGGCGCTCTTGAGCTTTCAAACAGGCAAGAAGCCTGGCTTTTCCTGGCCTTTCTGATCGCATTCATCATCAAAGTTCCCATGTTCCCGTTCCACACCTGGCTGCCGGACGCACACGTGGAAGCGCCCACTGCAGGTTCGGTTATCCTGGCGGGCGTGCTGCTCAAGATGGGAGCCTACGGGCTGCTCCGATTCTGCCTGCCGCTGTTCCCGACTGCAGCGGTCAGCATAGCGCCTTTCATGTCCATCCTTGCACTCATAGGAATTATTTACGGCGCTCTTGTGGCAATGGTGCAGCCGGACGTGAAAAAACTTGTGGCTTACTCGTCGGTCAGCCATATGGGACTGATCGTGCTTGGTATTTTCGCTTTTACAACCCAGGGCTTGCAGGGTTCGACGGTTCAGATGCTGAATCATGGGCTTTCGACCGGCGCTCTCTTTCTGCTTGTCGGGATGATTTACGAACGCAGACACACGCGCATGATTTCCGACTTTGGAGGTCTCGCTCACACGAATCCCGTTCTAGCTTCATTGTTCCTTATTGTTACTCTGTCCTCGATCGGGCTGCCCGGGCTGAACGGTTTTGTCGGAGAGGTTCTTATCCTGGTAGGAACTTTCGCGCGGCATCCGGTTTACGGAGCAATTGCAGCGCTTGGAATGATTCTGGGCGCCGTTTACATGCTATGGATGTACCAACGCGTCTTTTTGGGCAAACTAACAAACCCGGCGAATGCGGCCATGCATGACATTAATTGGAGGGAGAAATTGATTCTCCTCCCGATAATTCTGGCCATGCTTTGGATAGGAGTCTATTCGCGTCCTTTCCTGCGCCGAATGGAGGCTTCAATCCACGTGATTCAGCGAAGGATAGAAAGCGCGCGCAGTCCTGAAGGGGGCTACCGGGTTGAACGCATGCACATCCCGGAGTCTGGCGGAGGGGCAAGATGACTGCCGATGATTTTATCGCTCTCATACCACAAATAATTTTGATCCTGGCGGGAATAGCGCTTATGTTGCTGGAGCCCTTCACTCCCGCAAGGCGCAAGAGCCGCATGGGAACAATCGCGGTCCTGGCTGCCTTTCTCGCCGCCTACAGCCTGAGATATCAATGGAGCAGCCGGCCGGTATCCATCCTGAAGGGGATGATCATCATCGACAACTACAGCATTTTTTTCCAGTGGCTCTTCCTGGCGATAACTGGAGTTGTCGCGTTCATTTCGATGAAATTCAACGAGCGTGAATCGATTAATCGCGGGGAATACTATGCCCTTCTGTTGTTTGCCTGTTCAGGCATGTCGCTGATGGCGGCAAGCGGCGATCTGATCCTCACATTTCTGGGCATCGAAATCCTGTCGATCGCAACCTATGTTCTCGCTGGTTTCAAGCGCAACGATGCCCGCTCCAACGAATCTTCGTTGAAATATTTTCTGCTTGGATCCTTCGCTACCGCAATCCTGCTCTACGGCATCGCATTGATATACGGCGGAACCGGAAGCACGAACTATCAATTCATACACGATCTCGCTATGGCCCAGGGAGGCGTCCAGACAACCACCATTATCGGAATGGGCCTGTTGCTGGTAGGCTTTGGGTTCAAAGTGGCCCTTGTGCCATTCCATTCCTGGGCGCCGGACGTTTATGAAGGAGCGCCCACGCCGGTCACCGCATTTATGGCCGTAGGACCGAAGGCGGCGGGATTTGCTGCCTTGATCAGAATTCTGGTCCAGGCTTTTCCTTATTTGAGCGAAGACTGGAGTGCCATTCTATGGCTCCTGGCAATCCTGACAATGACTTTGGGCAATGTGGTAGCGGTGTTGCAGACCAATGTGAAACGCATGCTGGCCTACTCCGCGATCGCGCATGCCGGGTACATTCTTGTCGGGATCGTGGCAAACAGCTCACAAGGTTTCAGCGCGGTTCTTTTTTATCTCGTGATTTATACGGCGATGAACCTGGTCGCCTTCAGCATCATTTTATCGCTCAGCCGCAAAGGCGACATGGGTGTAACTATTGAAGATTACGCGGGATTGGGACGCACCAATCCTTTCGCGGCCGCCGCTTTCTCACTCGCTTTGATTTCGCTCGCCGGGATCCCTCTGACCGGCGGGTTTATCGGGAAATTCTATATTTTCAGCGCGGCAATTCAGAACGGTTACATAGGTCTTGCCGTCATCGGTGTACTGAACAGCCTGGTTTCGGTTTTTTATTATTTCAGGCTTATGGTCGCGATGTATATGAGGGAGCCGGATGCTCAGGCGGCCGAACCTGAAGCGATAGGCTGGCCCGTCCAAGTTATTATTGTAATGGGGCTTGTCGCCATCATATGGCTGGGTATTTTTCCCGATCAGATCCTTGCACTTGCTGGCCACTCGAATCTTGCCCTAAAATAGAGTTTTAGTCTTGGGGAGCAAGTCATGCTTGATGTACGAAAAAGATTGCAGGAAGAGCTGAACGTCATAGAACGGGAACTGAGGGTTGAACTGCCCAAAGAGATACTCCGGGCCAGGGAGCATGGAGATCTCAGTGAAAATGCGGAATATAAGTCTGCCAAAGAGCGCCAGTCGTTCCTGGAAGGCAGGAAAGCTCAGCTCCAGCAGAGGATGGCGGCTCTTTCACTGGTGAACCTCGAAAAGATCCCCACAGACCGGGCGGCTTATGGCTCAAAAGTTGTTCTTTATGAATACGAAACGGAAAAGGAAGTTGAATACAGGCTGGTTTCAGCAGAAGAATCCAATCTTAACCAGGGTCTCATTTCCATCACCTCGCCGATCGGGCGCAGCCTCGTAGGGAAAATGGTAGGCGACAGCATTGAAATCGTTACGCCCTCAGGGAAAAAAGATTACGAGATGCGCGGCCTCACAACCATCCACGAACTCGGGGAATAACAATATTGGAGTCTTGGTTTTCACCAGGGCACAAATCCCAAAAGACTCCAAAGAGTATCCAGTTTCTTGCATTGAGGTTTAAAACCCGGGTTTGCTATAATCTTTCGGTTTTACTTTTTGCATATGTCCGATAAGGAACGGCAGCAGGAAATATTTTTGGCGAAGTCTTTACGATATATGCAGGAAAGCCTTCGCAAGTCAGGATCTGCGGCCGTTGCCGGGTACACGCTCCTTGCGTCGATCCTGATATTCGGAGGAATCGGTTATGCGCTGGACGCATGGCGGAGCACTTCGCCATGGTTTCTGGTGGCAGGTCTTTTGGTGGGTATTGTCGTAGGGTTCTTTGAACTCGCAAGGATTATCTGGCATAAATGAAACTTGTTTATTGGATGTTTACCGTTTCGATTTTGTCTTCCCTAATTCTCGCCTTGCTTTTGGGAACCGGAACCAGGATTGAAATCTGGGTTGGAATGATCGGCCCGCTGGCGTCCACAATCATTTCGTGGATCGCAATCGAGCGACAGAGTATCAAGCATCCCGAGGCATTGACCGGCCTCATGATTAAGTCTTTTGCGGCCAAAATGATATTCTTTGCGGCATACATAACTGTTCTTTTAAAAACCGGTTTGGTGCGACCAAATCCATTTGTCGTCAGCTTCATCAGCTATTTTATTTTGCTGCATGGAATGGAGGCGATTGGATTGCACCGGCTTCAGGTTACCGCCAATTCCGCTCCGTCCCGGGTTTTGCAAGAACATTTTAAAAACGGATAAGAATAAACAGATGTGGTTCTTAGCCTTAGCTCAAAATCAAGGTGCTGCCGCAGGGAAAGAGAAGGAA
>JAHFUH010000316.1:0-2188 GCA_023265215.1 Acidobacteriota bacterium | reverse complement strand
GATTGGATTGCACCGGCTTCAGGTTGCCTCCAATTCCGCGCCGTCCCGGGTTTTGCAGGAACATTTAAAAAACGGATAAATTCTTTATCCGTGACTTCTTTGTGTTTTGCAAAGAAGTTTTGCAAGTGAAGCAATTGAAGTCATAGAACTTATTCAGAAGCTGAGCGCTGAAAGCTGATGGCTGAAAGCGCGCGGCCTCTCCAATCTCGAACATTTGGTTGCGGCCTTGGCCGCGCTAGGAATAAACAGATGTGGTTCTTAGCCTTAGCTCAAAATCAAGGTGCTGCCGCAGGGAAAGAGAAGGAAGCTTTCAACGCGGGTGAAACCATAATTCACCATATAGCGAACAGCACACAGCACCCATTGATCCATCTGCCCAAGGTATTCGGAATTGACCTTTCGATAACCAAGCACGTTTTCATGCTGTGGTTTGTCGCGGCGATTGTATTTGTAACGATCACTTGGGTAGTGCGGCGCCATTTGAAAAAAGGCCCGGTTCCTTCCGGTCTTGGAAACGGCCTGGAGACCGTGGTGGAATTTATCCGGGATTCCATTGTGCAGCCCAATGTCGGCGACAAATGGGTAAACACGTGGGCGCCATTGATCCTCACGTTCTTTGCATTTATTTTTACGGCAAATGTAATCGGCCTGATTCCAATATTCGAGGTATTGCGACTGCTGAATCATTGGATGTTTCACGCGGGCGCTGAATCATTTTTGGGAAGACTCCTGGAGGGCGGCACAACAGCCACTGCAAACTACAATGTTACGGCTGGCTTGGCCATAATAACTTTTATCGCCATCATCGTCGCCGGAACCAAGGCTCACGGATTCCTTCAGCATTGGAAAAACACTGTGCCTCGCGGATTGGCGTGGCCCATCTATATACTGCTGATTCCGATCGAAGCTCTCGGCATGCTTGTGAAGCCCTTCGCATTAACCATGCGACTTGCAGCCAACATGACCGGGGGGCATATAGCGATTCTGGCGGTACTCTCCCTGGTATTTTTATTTACGGAGATGGCTAAAACCGCCTTGGCCGGCATTGCCGTGGGCATTGCCGTCTCTATACCTTTGGCGGTTGGCATTTCGGGACTTGAATGTATTGTGGTTCTTGTCCAAGCTTACGTTTTCACGCTGCTTTCGGCCGTGTTCATCGGCATGGTCATTCACGTTCACCATTAAAACAGGTAGGAAAGGAAAAAAGAATGAAGAGGACAGGACTTTTTCGCGGCGCTTTGATCGCCGCGTTTCTGGTCGTTATGATTGCATCCGCTTACGCTCAAGAACCTCCCGCCGCGGCGCCTGCAGGGAATCCTGCTGCGGTGTGGCATTATCTGGGCGCAGCGCTCGGATTGGGCATGATCGTCATCGGTGCTGCTCTTGGCATCGGGAAATTTGCCGCAGCTGCGGCTGAGAGCATCGCCAGGCAGCCTGCGGCAGCGGCGCAGATCAGCGGCGCAGTCAATCTGCCGCTTTTCCTTCTGGAAGGCGTTGCCATCATTGCAGAGGTTGTTGTTCTGCTCATCGTGCTGTTGAAGTAAGCGAGGAAAATCATCATGAATAATCCGTTAGTCCAGCCAGACCCCGGATTGGCTATCTGGACCATTATCACATTCCTGGTGCTCCTGTGGCTTTTGGCGAAATTCGCATGGCGTCCGTTGTTGCGGGCGCTGGAAGCGCGGCAGGAGACAATCCGGAAATCGCTGGACGAAGCCCAGCAGGCAAGGCGGGATCTGGAAGAGGTGAATAAACAATCTACCCGGATCCTCAGAGACGCGCATGCACAGGCGGAATCCATCCTGGCCAAGAGCAGGGCGGAGGCGGAGAAATTTCGTGAGGAAATGAAGCAGAAAGCGCGCGGGGACGCGGAGACCATCGTTCGAGAAGCACGGGGTCAGATCGAGACGGAAACCGCGCGCGCGCTTCGGCAGATTCGAGGCGAAGTGGTGGACTTGTCCGTTGCGATCGCATCGAAAGTGATCCAGCGAAATTTCACCAAGGAGGACAACAGCGAACTGATCGAGGAGACTCTCAAACAGATCGAAGGCAACAGGCTTCCCTCCTAGGCAACCGGCTCATTCTTTTTTTTCGCGGAGAGGTACCGAAGTGGTCGTACCGGGCTCGACTCGAAATCGAGTTACCCCCTAATAAGGGGTACGTGGGTTCGAATCCCACCCTCTCCGCC
>JAHFUH010000315.1 GCA_023265215.1 Acidobacteriota bacterium | reverse complement strand
CACGACTACCAGATATGTTTGCCAAAAACCCTACAAGTCGCTGCAGCTCTTTGATTAATTCGGAAATTCCCGATGTGCGCACCTGCCTGCCGGCGAGGACGCCGGCATTCCCAGGGCATAAGCGCATTAGGTTTTGAGTCCCACTTCCGTTTGCACCCTTTATTAAAGGGGAAATGGCGAATGACGATCGCAAAATAAATGGTTGAATTGATATCGCGCTGGGGCGCAGACATCTCACCCGCAAGCGGGTAGGACGCCCAATGGGGCATAGTTTTACAGAGGAGATTATTCCGAGCGCTGAAGACACAGATGAACACGGACATGTACGGATCGTATAGGAAAAGGCTGTGTGCAACCGCTCCGGGTCCCTTTTGCCGATGAATCTTTCTATGCGATCCGTGCATGTCCGTGTTCATCTGTGTCCTATAAATTACGTTACCGTATTGATGAAATGGTGTAGTAATCGACCACGCTTAGAAGGCGTGGCTTTGGCCTGCCCCGCACAGCGCTGACTGCGGGACACACTTGACACTGGGGGCAAGCTTCGTTTTGGCTGCAATAACGGCATTGTCAAAGTGGCCAGGAGACGCCGCCTTCGGCGTTGAACGCAGCGCTGAAAATGAATCTCCGAGCTACTTGCACCCACAGTGTCACGTGTGGGTAACGGTCAGCGCACAGCGGGGCGATTCGCCGTGACTCTCGGAGTCGGGGTCGGCATTTGAAACTGGTGGCAAAGTAATGGAGTATCTATTGGAGATTGTTTTTCTTGATTTGGACCCCGATAGCGATAGCGACCCAACCCCGAAGTTTTTTCGTTCTTTGTTGACAAATTGATCGACGGCACGCCGCAACGGCTTAGCCTGTCAGGGTTGCACGGCCATAGGCCGTGGGTTTAGCTGGTACTATGGGGAATGGCGAAATTGAGTAGTTCAATTGAAATTGCACTGGAATGCAGGCATTTTGCCGGCATTGGACGGGACCCGCGCTTCAAAGGGTTGCGGACCTGCGCAATCAGCTGCGCAGATCCGCTATCGAAAATAAATCAGGCGCCAAGTCTTCCTTTGGCATTCATGACATCAGCAACTTTCTTCATGCCGAGGCCTTCCAGGGTCTTTCTGGTAGGCCATCCGGTTTTCTCCTCCCATCCTTCAAATTTATAGTAGTGAGTTTTGAAATACTCCACGCCTTCCTTATCCAGATACAGATCATTCTGGTTTTCAAAACTCCACTGACCGTCCTGATAGACAGGCTTTCCGCCCATGCCCAGGTTGAAAGTGGCGCCGGGCATAAACATGAAGGGGGCAAACACCTCTTTGTCCCGGTGCCTTCCTGCCATCACTCGGATCGCCCGCTCCATATTCCAAATCTTTCTGCCGACCTCAATGGTATCGGCAAGAGATTTCTTGCTGCCGGTAACAACCTGATAGTAGCGGTGTTCCACATCGGGGCTTGGTCCGCCGAAGTTAGGCAGCATCATATCGCAAATGGACATGGATTCATTGTAGAACCCCGCGAAACGCCTCCCCCAGGCCACCATTTTGGCTTTGTGATCCGAGTAGATGCCGGTTTTCCTGGCTTCGTCTCCTTTCCAGCAATTGCTGAGCATCAACGGATCATCTGAAAATGGAGCCATTTTGGCAGCAATTTTTTGGACCAGCTGTTCAGCGGTAGTTCCTCCGCCTCCTCCCACGCCACCACCTCCTCCGCCGGACAGAGAGGTGAAAAAGCCATGCCACATCGGATCACCGGACATTAATATGTAGCTATAGGCCCAATCCACACCGGGAAGCGCATGATGCCAGCTCGCCCCATAAGCGGGAAGGCGCAATGCGCCGGAGTTCATATCTTCCTCCAATCTTCCCCACTTTTTGGCGGCTTCCAATATCCCCTCGGCCAGGTCCGCACCGATGCCGATTTTCCGGGCAATGGCATCGCAGAAGGCTTCACGGAAAGCCAATTTGTCCCATTGATCCATCGGCAAGGGATGCGATTCAATTTTCTTCCCCGGCCCCAGGACGCCGAGTTCATAGAGGTATTTGATGTACCAGCCCATACCCGGTTCCATGGGCACTGTTCCTTTGAACGGTGCGGGTGCATTGGGCATTTGGGCATTCATGGCGCCGCCGAATTTGGTGCACCATGTGCAAATACCATATTTGATGGCAACGTCGGCGCCTCTCATCTGATCGCCCATGAACCAATACTGATCGGCACACATGGATTCGCCGCCATAATAGGAGTTTCTCTTCCGATCCGGATTGACGCACGGCATGCAGCAGGAAGCGCCCGCAGCACCGCCTCCTCTGGCAAAATTCTGCATGTGCCAGATTCTGGCATCCACGACTCCCTTGGGATCTGCTGATTTAATGCTACCGGTGCCGATTACGCTGATGGCTTTCAGGTTCTTGGATCCCAAAACGCCGCCAAAGCCGCCGGTACGGGCACTGACACCGCTTCCGTGGATCAGAGAGGCAACTCTCGACATTGATTCGCCAACCGGGCCGATGCAGACGATCTGCGGCCTTGCTGTCGTATATCCGTCGCCGACCTGTTGCCATTCTTCGCCAAACCGGGTCCGTCCCGACACCATCGACAAAATCTGGTCCTGGGTCTCAAAGGTGTTAACGCCCCAAAGACTCCTGGCATCCTCAATCGTTACTTTGTCGTTGAGGATATTAATCCAGACGGGCCTGTCCGCTTTGCCTTGTACCACCACTCCGTCCCACCCGGCTTGTTTTAACATGGTGCCAAACCTGCCGCCCAAACTGGTCCGGTGGAATAGAGGCGTAGGAAATGGCTCGGGAGCAATTCCAGAGATGCTGGTCCTGCCGGCTCCGGGGACGCCTGTTGCTGCCAGCGGCCCTGTCATCAACGAAACCACATTTCTGGGATCAAATGCATCCTGCAAATCCCAATCGCCCGGCACAACGGCAAGGTCCCAAAAAAGTGCGGCGCCAATTCCAACACCGCCTGCAAACTCTTCATATTGCGCAGTTTCGATTGTGCTGGTTTCTCTCTTGGTGAGATTTACTTTTAATATTTTTCCTGCATATCCGTTTGCCATATCTATGCTCCTCCAGTCTTCGGCGCTGCTTGCGGGGCCATTTTGGGGAGCCCTTCTTTAGCCGCCGGCGCAAGGTTGATGTCATAACCGTTGATGTCTTGCTGTGGAGGGGCTTCAGCCACCAGCTTCAGCGCTTTCGGCACGCAGGATTCCACGCAGGCCTGCTTGCCGGCGGGGCCGCCTTTCTGGCTCCAATAGGGGGCATCCGCGCAAAGGTCGCATTTGGCGGATTTTTTCTTTGCAGGATTCCAGACGGTCCGGTGAGGCCTTTGAGGGCAGGATTGAATGCATCGCTGGCAGCCAATACATTTCGATTGATCGACTCTTCTGATGTTGCCGTTGGCTGTGTCCACATGGCAAGCGCCCGTCGGGCAATTTTGAACGCACAGCGGTGAGATACACTGCCGGCAAACCGACAGGACAACGTCTAAAGGATATTTGGTAAAGGAGGGAGCGTCCCGAACAACCTGGATTCTGGACAGCGAATAACTCGCCTCTCCTTCGTGGGTTATCGAGCAGGCCAGCATGCAGCTTTGACAGCCGAGGCACAGCCTGCTGTCGTATACGATATACCCGGTCGAGGCCGGGTATGTAACCTGTGCCGGTGTTTGTGTAAAAGCCGTGACCGCGGCCCCGGAAGCGCATACACCCAAGGCGCCGGCCGCAACTGCAGCGCCGCCGCCGGCAAGAAAGTCACGCCTCAGAACCTTTTTTGTTTCGCGTTCGGCTTTATCGGATTCAGCCATAGCGCAGTCTCCTCATTTTTAAATTGATTGCTTCAAATCTAAAGTCGTGGGCCCATATTATTACAAAATATGACAAATTAGGGATATATTATTGCCGGTGGGCAGTTATGAAACATATGCCCCCGGCAAGACAGTGCATGAGAGAATTTAACTTTCCACAATGGGCATGAAATATGCAAATTGCATAGACCGCTGCCCCCACTCATGATTTTGGATGCATTTATCTCCCGCTTCTCAAATCGGATTATTCGTTTACACTGTCCTTTTATCGTGACATGATGTCCTCATGATCACGTCACGATTCTTGAAACGCATCATAGTCTTGCTGGCTCTTTCTGCGGCTGTGATTTCAGCCGATAGTTCCAGCGCTGTTCAGAAAAAAGGCGAAATCATAATTTCCGCGGCGATCAGCCTCAAAAATGCTTTCGAGGAAATCGGTTCGATCTACGAAAAGCAGACGGGTATTCAGGTGCATTTCAATTTTGGTGCTTCGGGATTGCTGCAAAAACAGATTGAGGCGGGCGCCCCGGTTGATATTTTCGCCAGTGCCGGGGAGAAGCAGATGGATGATCTCCAAACCCGGGGATTGGTGATTTCAGAAACCAGGTGCAATTTCACACGCAATGGTCTCGTCCTTGTGGTTCCGGCGCATTCGAAAATTTCCATCCGCTCATTCAAAGATTTAGCCAAACCCGAAATTACGCGGGTGGCGATTGGCAGTCCAAAATCGGTTCCTGCCGGCCAATACGCGCAGGAGGTGCTGGAGAGTCTGGGCTTGTGGAATATGCTGCAGTCGCGGCTTGTGCTGGCCGAAAACGTTCGCCAGGTTCTGGATTATGTAACGCGCGGCGAAGCAGACGCAGGGATGGTCTACACCTCTGATATTGTGGGAATGCACAAGGATGCAATAGTCATAGGCAATGCACCGAAAGGGTCTCACCCCCCGATTTCATATCCTATCGCCGTGGTCAAGGACTCCGGGAATCGGCAAGCAGCCCAGGGCTTTATCAATCTGGCACTGAGTGAAACAGGACAAAGGATTTTGAAAAAACATGGATTTCTCGGCTTGCAATAATCCATGTCGATTTTCTATGGATCCTTCAGCCACCACAGGACCGCCCAGTAACATTTCCTCTCATAGGGCAGCTGCCACAGATCGTTTTGAAATGTGAGATGCCGGTCAAAATAATTTCTTAAAGCGGCGGTTTCCCAAATATAATCAAATTGGCGTACGACATATCATTTCTGTATGCGTTTTGCAAAAAGGAGGTGGTTATGCATTCGTATCTAAAATCAGTCATCCTGCTCACAGCCGTCCTGCTCACAGCTCATTCCGTTTTCTCCCAAAGCGCTGCAAGCGGAATCATGATCCGCGGAGATGTTTTAAAACCAGGCTCTTTGTCGGTGGACGACCTCAAGCGGCAATTTGCAAAAGATATCCAGACAGTCAAATTAGCGATTGGCGAAGATAAGCAGCAGAAAACCGCGGTTGGCGTTCCGCTGCTTACTTTGATCAAGGCCGCGGAACTCAAAACCGAAAAGACTCCCAAGCACTACGACCTTTCCTTTATTGTTATTGTGGAGGCGAGCGACGCTTACCGCGCCTTCTTCTCACTCGCAGAACTCATGCCCAAAAACGGACAGCCTCAAGTCTGGCTGGTCTGGGAGGTGGATGGTAAACCTCTTTCGGGAAAAGAAGCCCCGTTGCGTTTGGTCTCCACCGATCGCGGCGCTGATCGATCCATATATGGCGTCGTCAGCATGACCCTGGTGGATGGCATTAAGCTGGCAAACCAGCTTGCCTCGGGCAAGTAGCGCATTAACAGCTGATAGATCCAAAAGTCTTATAAAAATTAATATAGTTGCTTATAAAATACCTTTTGATGTAATGGACCTCGGTTGCCTTCTGCATGATAATATTGGAATGGTCGCAGCGCTTGGTTATAAAAATTGTCATTTTGAAAAGAGGTGAAAATGTCCGTCCAGAACAATCTCGCCCCATTCAGGACAAAGCGCGGTTTGACTGCGATCGAGCTGGCTAAAAAGATCGGCGTGAGCCGTCAGACGATTTACGCTATGGAAACAGGGGCCTATGTGCCCAACACCTTGCTCGCACTCAAACTGGCGCAAGTTCTCAATGTCAAGGTGGAAGATTTGTTTCGACTCGAGGACGACGAGGCGCCTGCCCATACCGAAACCGCCGATTTGTTGCCGGCGGAACAAGAAGCTCAGCCCGGATTGCCCGTGCAATTATGCGAAGTCGATCAAAAACTCGTGGCAGTTTTGCCAGCGCCGATCGCCTGGAGCCTGCCGCCGGCCGATGCCGTTCTTATAGAAGCCGGAAAGCGGCCGGGCAAAGCCAGGGTTCAGCTTTTCCAGCAGGAAGAAAAGCAATTTCGCAAAAGGCTCCTGATCGCCGGATGCGATCCCGGCATTTCCGTGCTACTGCGCCATTTGCAGAGGGAAGGCGTTGAGGCGGTGGTCGCCTATCGGAATAGCTCCCAATCCCTGAATCTGCTCAAACAATCTTTTGTTCATGTAGCCGGGTCTCACCTGAGGGATGAAGCAACCGGCGAATCAAACCTTCCCATGATTCGTAAGCAGTTCCCCAAAGATTCTGTGGCCGTTATTTCTTATGCAATCTGGCAGGAAGGGATCGTCATCGCCCGAGGCAACCCGAAAGGGATTAAAAGCATTTCGGATTTGGCGCGTAAGGATGTTGTGATTGTCAACCGCGAGCCGGGTTCGGGCAGCCGGCTTATGCTGG
>JAHFUH010000314.1:3481-6589 GCA_023265215.1 Acidobacteriota bacterium | reverse complement strand
AAGCGATGTCGAGGGTGTGAAGAAATATTGCAAATGGTTGATCGACGTTGTCGGGAAAGATGGCGGCCTTATTGTCGGCCCTGGATCGGTCATCGATGAAGTGAAATCCGAAAATTTGAAGGCTATGGTTGACTTCACGCGTGAATACGGAAAGTACTAGCGATTTACGATTGGGGGCAAATTTTTTCAATGAAATCGCCTCCAGTATCTTTTTCCCATAGGAATGAACTCCCTTGGGTATTTCTACCGATCCCTAATATGGGTATTGATACGAATATTCAAAAAGGATAATAAATGGTTCAATATTATCGAGTCAGCTGATGCTGACGCAGAATGTGGGGACAGAATACCGTGGACGGAAATGTAGGGGGGGCCGTAAACGGGGATAGTCCCCACGAATTTTTTGTTAAAGCGCAAGCAATCCAATCATCCATTTTCAAACAACATCAATCCCCATAGCCTCCGCTTCAGCCAAAACTGCCCGATTTACAATTGAGCACTGCCAGAACACCGCGAATTGTTGGCAATCGTATATGATCGCCTTTTTCGAATAATTGCCAAATAACTCGACTTTTCCTAACCCTCGGTTGTCCAATGTGAATGATGAACGAATTCGTAGGTTCAGTTATAGCGCAAG
Organism: Acidobacteriota bacterium; assembly: GCA_023265215.1. GTDB lineage: Bacteria > Acidobacteriota > UBA6911 > UBA6911 > UBA6911 > UBA6911. The sequence continues at coordinate 5,952 of JAHFUH010000314.1, read as the reverse complement.
CCGAGAGTCAGACCCAGGAGGAGTCCTGGGTTTCAGCCAGCCAGCAAGGCAATGTACTGGCTTTCAACCGGCTGGTGCTGAAATGGGAACGGATTGTCTACAATGTAGCCTTTCGCATGCTCCAGGACCGCGAGGAAGCCGCCGATGCGGCCCAGAAAATTTTTCTCCTGGCGTTTAAAAATATCCGGCGCTTCCGTCGGGATTCCAAATTTTCCACCTGGCTGTATCGAATCACCTTGAACCATTGCCTTACGCATTTGAAGCAGCGGCCCGCCGGGCACATCTCTTTCACTGGATGGCCCGGAAGGCACGGGATTGCTCAGCGAGCCGCTCCTGGTTGCCGAAACACAGGCCGGCGCACTAATCCGTTCCGACGAAAGGCGGAGGGTGCTTGCCGCTCTTTCCCATCTGCCGCCCGACCAGCGCGCTGTGGTTGAATTGAAGTTTGTTCAGGAACTGACCTTTGAGGAAAATTGGGTGTTCAGGTCAGGCGTCGCTACGGTCGTGAGAAAAAATCGAAGTCGAGGCGCGAAGCGCCGGCAGTGAATAGCCCCGAGCGTCAGCTCGGGGTGAATGGATATCCTGGAAGCGAGGCCCGAAGGGCCGGCACCAGCAACGTTCGAAGTGCCGCGCCTTCAGCGCTCATCATTGCTTCAATGCTATTCCCGGCCTGACGGCCGGGCCTACTCACTATCGGCCCTTCGGGCCTATATATTTTGATTAAATACCTAATTCATTATTGCCTTGTTACCACCACTGTTCCCGGCCTTAAAAGGCCGGTCTAAAATCAGACCGCATAAAACGCGGCAGGCCAAAACCCGGCGAATTGGACTAAAGCTTAAACATGCTCGCTTTCAATACTCCGTCGGTCTGCCGCAGTTGAGTGAGGATATTTTCGCTTATTTCCCCATCTACACCGACAAAGGACACGGCTTTTTCGCCCTTCCTGCTCCACTGCATTGCGGCGATGTTTATATTGTTGGCGCCAAGCAGCGTTCCTATTCTCCCGATGATTCCTGGTTTGTCGATGTTCTGGATGGCAATGACATACGGAGTAGGCTCGAAATCCAGCTTATAGCCGAAGAAATCGACAATCCGCATTTCCTCTTTGGCAAATATGGTGCCCGCAATCGAGAGCTCTCTTGTCTTCGTGAAAAATTTCAATGTGATGAGGTTCGTATACTTGTCGAGATGAGAACTCTTGCTTTCGATCAGTTCGATCCCCATGCTTTCCGCAATCAGCTCCGCGTTCACATAGTTGATCCTTTCCTCCATTATTGGAGTCAGGAATCCCTTCAATGCGGAAAGGGAGAGAATCCTTGTTTCTTTGTCGGCCAGATCGCCGCTGCATATCACTTCCAGCTTCTCCACAGTCTCTTTTTCAACCTGGTAATAAATCTTGCCCAGCATTTCGGCGAGCATGATATAGGGCTTGAGCTGAACCAGATCACTGGATTGCAGTGCAGGCATATTGACCGCCGCCACCAGGTCCCCTTTCAGCGCGTCCGCGACAAGCTTGGTGATTGCCGTGCCGACATTGTAATTGGCTTCATGCGTGGAAGCGCCCAGATGCGGCGTTACGATCACATTGTCGAATTCCAGCAGGGGGTTTTTATAAGTTTGTTCTTCCGGCGGCTTGTCATAGCCAGGCTCCGGATCCAGCACATCGATTCCAACCCCGGCCACGTGCCCGGATTTGAGCGCATTATAAAGCGCCTTTTCGTTATACAACCCGCCCCTGGCCGCGTTGACCAGCCGCACCCCTTTTTTGCAGAGATTCAGCTGTTCTTCACCAATCATTCCGAGAGTTTCGGCCGTCTTGGGGGTATGAATCGTGATGAGATCGGATCGCTGCAACAATTCGTCGAGAGTTTCGCATTTCTCGACTCCGTTTCTCTTGAATTTGTCGTCGGTGATATACGGATCGTAGGCGATTGCCTTCATATTCCCGCCGATGAGCTTCCTGGCCACGATTGAGCCAATTCTACCGAGACCTATGATTCCCACCGTTCTTCCGTCCAGCTCATTCCCAAGGAACTTGTTCCTCCTGAAATCGCTGTGTTTTCCGGCGTAATTTGCCTGGGGAATGTTTCTAAAAAGGCAGTAGGCCAGGCCGATTGCAAGTTCTGCCGCCGCCATGGTGTTGCTCTCAGGCGTATTGACCACAATGATGCCTCTTTGAGTGCAGGCAGGCACGTCGATGTTGTCGATCCCGTTGCCGGCTCTTCCCGCAACTTTCAGGTTGACCCCCTTCTCGATCAGTTCCTGATTCACCTTTGTTACGCTTCGAACAATGATTGCATCATAATTTCCAATGATATTCAGCAAATCGGCGTGTGAAATCCCGAATTTCGTGTCAATTTCAAATCCGCATTCGCGCAGGTATTGGACGCCTTCGTCGGCGATTCGTTCAGTTACAATGATTTTCATATTTTGGGCCGCCTTTAATTTTTGTCCATTTCTTTCGATAG
>JAHFUH010000314.1:0-3381 GCA_023265215.1 Acidobacteriota bacterium | reverse complement strand
GGACCCAAAGGCTCAAAACACTTTTCTATTTCCCAAGAAGCACTGCCTCCTTGCCTTCGATTTTTAAAGGAAAGCTGCCGGAGAGCTCCATCACTTTTTGAATCAGCTTTGCCCCTTCACCGGATCCGGGATCGAGCATGAGCACGCTGTTCTGATCGTCTCGCGTAACCGGCACAATGGAAAGGCGCGCCACACGCTTGTTTTCCACAACCACCCTGGCGACCAGGCCTTCTTTGTTCGGGCTCATCCGGATCCAATCCATGGCGAAGTTGCCGACACAGTACAGAACAGGTTTCGTCTTATAGATTTCGATTCCCTGCACCACGTGAGACCCGTGGCCGTAAACAATGTCGGCTCCGGCGTCAATCGCTTCGTGAGCCAGCATCTTCTGGTATTCCTCGGTTTGTGAAAACTGCGGGCCAAGAGGGATTGGGGATGTCAAGGATGCTTTGTTAATCTCTGTTTTCCCGGAAGTCGCCGGCCTGGATTCAGCCGTCAACTCAGGCGACAGAGGACGTCCCAAACCATCGCGGTCGTGGCTCGATACAACCAGGATGTCCACAAGGGGACGAAGCCGGCGAATATCCTGGCGCAACCGATTCAGATCGGATTCGTCGATGGATACTCCGTCGATGGACATTATTCGCGCGACTCCCGGACGTGTTGCCGAAGCGATCTGCTGATCCTGTGCATACCACTTTGCCGTATATTGCAGGAACCCGATTTTGACCCCTTTGGCGTCGACAATTGCCGGTTTATGCGCAGCTTCAATATTTGCGCCCGCTCCCGTATGAGCAATCCCGTTGGCGTCGAGAACGGCCAGAGTCTTCATAATGTTTTCCGGCCCGTATGCAACGTTGTTCGCAACCCCGACTGCCATGATATGACCTGTCTTCAGCGCCTGCGCCACCTCGGGTCCGATGTGCTGCCATCCGGTTTTGTCCGGGATATCCTTATCCGGCCCTATCGATTTCACCAGCAAGCCTTCCAGGTTACCGTACACCACATCGGCGCTGTTAAGCGTTGTTCGGACATTGCGGAATGCATCAGCGGGATCCGCGCGCTGCTGAATGTTGATGTCGCCGAGCAGGAGAATGGTAACAGCCTTTTCGTTTTGAGAACCCGCCCAGGGCCAGCCTTTATCCGCCGCATACAAACCGGCAACGCACAGCATTAAGCAAACCAACTTTTTCATACTTCCTCCCGGTTTATGGACCCCATTGAAATCTCCTCATTTCGTCTTCTCATTGCCTCAGAAATTTCAAAATCGCCTGCCCCATGCCATTGTCCGGACAGGCGTGGACGCTGTGGCCGCAGGGATTATCGAGTACCCAGGGCTCCACCCCGAGTTTTCTTGCGAATTCGAGCGCAGGACCGGGAGTCACAGTGTGGTCATTTTTCGCAGCGACGATGAACATCTTCGCCTTCACCACCGAAGCATCGGCAGCATCAAGCGCCATCATCGCTTCCACCTGCCGAATCTTGTTATTTGCGTCCGGGCCGGCATAGTGATCCCTCGATTTCGCGATTTCGGTGAACACCTGCTCGCGCGTCGTGTGCGCGTTGTAGAATTCCGGCGTCGTAAGAATCATTGCACCGACCTCGTATTCGAATGCACGGGCGGGGTTTTCCGTATAGTTGCCGTTATTCCACAGCCGGTCATTTTTGATCGCGTCGATCTGAGTCTGCCAGTGTACAAGGTCATAGGGCGCCAGGCGCGGCGAACCGGCAACCGGCACTGCCTTATCCATGAATTTGGGATACGCGGTCACCCACTGGAAAGTCTGCATCCCGCCCATCGATACACCCATCACCGCTTTCACATGATCTATGTGCAACACTTGAGTGAGCAATTCGTGCTGGCTCTCTACCATATCCCGCACAGTTATTTTCGGAAATTTCATTCTCGGCTGGAGACGGCTATTGGAGGGCGAAGAAGAGACTCCGTTGGACAATGCGTCAACCGCGATCATGAAGTAGCCGGCATCGACCAACCACGCCATCGAACCTGCCATCTGCTCCGTGCGGCCGTTAGCCCATGTCGGATACACGATAATGTTCGATTTCCCGGCGTTCAGCTGCCCGAAAGTGCGGTATCCCACGCGGCACGCGCGCAGCACTTCTCCGGAGACGAGCTTCAGGTCGCCGATCTCACCGAATTGCTGTTGCTGGCCGAACGCCGGCACAAGCAGGAAAAGAAGGGAAAGCATGGGAGAGAGCTTCATCGAGAGTCCTTCCACTCTATAGCAGGATTAAGCTGCATTTCATCGGAGTGGAATCTTACTACGAAGGCGCAGCTGCGGTACAGAAATTTGCCAAAGGCGACAGCACGGCAATTTCGATCTGAAAGGTATCCGATAACGGCCCTTATACTTTTCAGGGAGAAAGGCGAATCTGCCACGACAATCCGGATCGTATCTGCGCTGCCGAACAACAATTTCACAACAACACTCCTTGTACTCCGTTAGTTACGCGGGGAATAAGCTGGGACTTGTGACGCCGCGGGGACACGGATTACACGGATTACACGCGGACAAATCAATTGCTTTATCCGCGTTTATCCGTGTCGTCTGTGTATTCCGTGTTCAGCTTTTAGGCCCCGCGTAACTAACGGAGTACCACTCCTTTGGTTTTTGCCTTGCAAATTTCAACAATGAGGATGCCCGATATACCTTGAACTGCCGCCGCCGGCACCCATAGAATTGGAGCAGGCGCGCGGCCAGCCTGACAATTGTGCACCTACTACGGAGATGAGATGAAGCCACCATCAATCAGGATCACCGAATACCGTAACGCAGTGAATAGAAGCGAAGTGATAGGTCTCTGGAAGAAAGTGCTCGGCTATAAAGAAGCCCACAATGAGCCCGGTCTTGCCATTGACAAGAAGATTTCGGTTGCCGACCATCTCTTTTTTGTAGCCTTGTCTGAGGACTCAGTAGTAGGTACCGTTATGGCCGGCTACGATGGACATCGCGGCTGGATATATAGTTTGGCTGTAGCGCCTGAATGCCGGAAAAGCGGGATTGGAACGGCTTTGCTTGCTCATGCGGAGAAAGCACTGGAAGGTCTCGGCTGTGTAAAGATCAACCTTCAAATTGTGGAAGAGAATAAAGACGTACAAACCTTCTACATACGTAATGGCTACACAATCGAAAAGCGTATCAGTATGGGCAAACGGCTCGTGCGCTAGGAGCCTGTCCGAGAATAAGTATCATCGGCAGAGCCGGCGGATCTCCCAATGGATTAGGAGGGGCTGCTGGGAAAAATGCCGATCCTCCCGGCATTGAAACCCTATATTGATAAGCTATTCCTTCACACGTTACATCGCAGCAATGCAGAGCATGAAATCTTTCCGCACAATGATAACTGCATTCCTTAATT
>JAHFUH010000313.1 GCA_023265215.1 Acidobacteriota bacterium | reverse complement strand
GATGAGTATGCTATTGACATGATGAACGAAATTCTCGGTGGCGCCGGTTTTTCCTCCCGCATCATGAACAGAGTCCGGACGGATGAGGGATTAGCCTATGATGCAGGCTCATCCTTTTCAGTCGGCGTCTATTATGAGGGATTATTCCGTGCGGCATTCCAGAGCAAAAGTGCAACAGCTGCCCAGGCAACGCAGATAGTGCTCGACGAAATCGATCGCATGCGCAATGCCAAAGTAACCGTCGAAGAACTGGAAACGGTGAAGAATCAGGCCATAGAAATTTTCCCGCGCTATTTTGCTTCGGCCCGGTCCGTAGCCGCAACTTTCGCCGGTGATGAATACACCGGGAGGGATCCGCATTATTGGGAGACCTATAGGGACAAAGTTAAAGCCGTTACCGTCGATGATGTTCAACTCGTAGCCAGGGAATACCTGCATCCCGATAAACTCGTGATTCTTGCAGTGGGAAATGCGGAGGATGTTCTAAAAGGCAGCCCGGAAAAGCCGGAGATTTCATTTAATAAAATCATGAGCGGAAAGATTGTCCGGATCCCGCTTCCCGATCCGGCAACCATGATCTACCCAAAATAGAATTACGAATTAAAACATACGGCTTGGGTCGGCGGAGAACCTTTGCCATGAGTGTATGTTTTAAATCGTCATTTGTCATTTGTAATTTCGTTTTGAAACGGCTGGGGAATTCCTGTCAATGAAACGAAGAGGCCATTCAGCGGCTTCGCCTGCGTAATCCACACCAATGCGCTTTGTTATACCGATCTCCGGCTCTTTGCCGCGGCAGCGAAATAGGCGTATGTCGCCATTCGACAATAAGTCTTCTCCTGTCGAGGAGACAGTAATGCCAATGCCGGCGCAAAGCTTTCCGGGCCCACTTAAAAGTTTCACCGGGGCGCCTTCCGGTCCCTCCGCCGCCCTCAGCAGAACTGCTTCCGCAACGCCAGTCGCCCGCGTGACTACATTGGCGCAGTGATGCATTCCATAGACAAAGAAAACGTAGAGATGGCCGCCGTCCATATACATTGGTTCATTACGCGGCGTACGCCTTCCCCTCCAGGAATGCGCAGCGGCGTCATTGCTGCCGAGATAGGCTTCCGTCTCAACAATGCGGGCGCCGTACCATTGATTTTGGAATCTGCGGGCAAACCAGGCTCCAATGATTTCCCGGGCAACGTGAGTCGTATTAAGCCGGAAAAATTCACGTGGAAACTCGGACAGTCCAAGCGCCTGCGGATCAATCCGCAGGCTGGGATGTGGGATGGAATCCTTTGTGGAAGGTCGTCGTATCAATTCTTAATTGTTCCCGGTTTTTTAAGGATGTGGCGCAGCGCGTTCTCCAGGTCAGGAAATTGGAACTTGTATTTTGACTTGATCAGTTTTGCCGGATTGACTTTAGCTCCTGCAAGCAGTGCTTCATCGGCCATTTCCCCCAGAGCAATGCGTGCGGCAAAAGCAGGCAGTGGGAAAATGGACGGCCGGGCGAGGATGCGCGCCAGGACCTTCGTGAATGCTTGATTGGTGACCGGGTTGGGCGAAACTGCATTGACAGGACCTTGGAGGGATTCGCAAGTGATCGCATGATGGATGATTCCGACCAGGTCCTCTATCGCTACCCAACTCATGTATTGAGCCCCGCTTCCAATTCTTCCCCCAAGGCCCATGCGGAAAACGCGAAGCATCAGAGGGAGTGCTCCACCCGAAGCGCTCAATACCATCCCAATCCGCGGGATCACGATGCGAATTCCTCTCATTGCCGCGGTCGCGGTCGCATCTTCCCATTCGCGGCAGAGTTCCGGCAGGAATCCCGTCCCTGGACTGCTTTCTTCGTTGATCGCTTCTTCTCCCCTATTCCCGTAAAATCCTATTGCCGAAACACTAACCAATACCTTGGGCGGTTCGAATAAATGGGAGAGAGATTGAGCGAGAAGAAGTGTTCCCCGTATCCTGCTTTCGCGTATCCGACGTTTTTTTGCGGAGGTCCATCTTCCGCTCGCAATATTTTCACCGGCAAGATGGACAACTGCATCCACGCCTTCCAGCGCATTCTTGTCCAATTGGCCGTTCAATGGATCCCAACAAATTTCTCCAGGGCCGGTTTGCCGCTTGCGGACCAGCCGAAGAACTTCGTGTTTATCCCTGGACAGAAAGGAAATGAGTTCAGAGCCGATAAGGCCGCTGGCTCCGCTAATAGCAATCTTCAACTCACACTCCTGAAAACGCCACGGATTCCGCTGATTTCACATTTATATATTTTAGTGGAATCCGCGGAATCCGTGGCGTTTTTTAGTAAGCGTCCCAACTAGGACCTGATCCCGTCCCGGGCTTTTGCCATAGTTCTGCCCAGAACATGCGCAATCTGGCTTACCTCATTAATCAATTGCTGAAATTCAGAGGGCTCGATGGATTGATTGCCGTCCGACAGTGCTTCTTCCGGGTGGTTGTGAACTTCTATCATTAGACCATCCGCTCCAACCGCGATCGCAGCGCGCGAAAGCGGGATGACTTTTTCCCGGCGGCCTGTGCCGTGGCTGGGATCCACTAGGATTGGAAGGTGGCTCAGCCTCTGGACGGCAGGTATGACGCTCAAATCAAGCGTGTTGCGCGTGTGATCGGCAAAAGTCCGAATCCCCCGCTCACACAGGACGACATTGTAGTTCCCCTCGGACAGGATGTATTCGGCGGCCATCAGCAGTTCGTCCAATGTTGCGGAAATGCCTCGCTTGAGCAGCACGGGCTTTTGCGATCTCCCTGCCCGCTTCAGCAGAGAAAAATTTTGCATATTGCGTGCGCCGATTTGAATAACATCGCTGTAACGTTCGACAAGTTCGACGCTTTCCACGTCAATAGCCTCGGTGACTATTTTGAGGCCGAATTCCTTCCGAACATCGGCCAGTATTTTCAGCCCTTCTTCGGCCAGCCCCTGAAAACTGTAAGGCGAAGTTCTTGGCTTGTAGGCGCCCCCGCGGAAAAGCCGCGCACCGGCTGCCGAGACTTCTTTTGCTATGGCCCGAGTCTGTTCTCTGGTTTCGACGGCGCAAGGCCCCGCGATGATGGTGAGTTCGCGCCCGCCTATCCGTACTCCATCTCCCAAATCAATGACTGTTGTGTCCTCTTTAAGTTCCCGCCCCACAAGCTTGTAGGGTTTGGAAACGGGAACGCATTCTCCAACCCCCGGGAGTGATTCGAACGCCGCGGCTTCGACCTGTCCCTGGTTGCCTGTAATCCCGATGGCTGTTCGTGTGCTGCCCGGAATCGGATGCGCCTTGAAGCCCATTGCTTCTATCTTGCGACAGACGCCGGCAATTTCTTCGTCGGTGGCGTGCGACTTCATCATTACTAACATCGATGTTTCTCCTGAATAGGGATCGCGAGTCCCAGCTTCAACCTACGATTTCGAGAACTGGGCGTTGCGGGTTTCCAGACCACGCAGGAGGGCGTCCCTCACTTCATCGTATTTTGCCGGCACCTCAATTGGAGGATTGGCGAATCTGCATTCCATATCCTGGTATTCCGAAGCATGATACCTGGTTTTAAAACCGGTGAATTTTAATCCGTGCGCTGTCGAAATGACCACAACGCGTTGATCAGGTTGAATCTCGCCGCGGCGAATCAGTTTTTTCAGGGCGGCCAGTGCGACACCCGTATGAGGGCAATTGTACAAACCGGTCAAATCGGCTTCAGCTGCAGCTTCCGCCAGTTCTTCCTCACTCGCCTGCTCTACTATCCCATCAAATTCCTTCAATACCCGGATGGCTTTCTTGATGCTTACGGGATTTCCTATCTGGATGGCGGTTGCCAGGGTTGATTTCGCTTGCTGCGGCTCGAAGGAGGTGAATCCCTTCAGATAACTCTGGTACAAGGGATTTGCATGTTCAGCCTGAGCGCAAATTATGCGGGGCAAACGATCGATCAGACCGACAGCTTTCATCTGCAGAAAACCCTGGCCCAGTGCACTGACATTCCCGAGGTTTCCGCCGGGAATTACAATAACATCGGGGACAGACCAGTCGAACTGCTGGCATAATTCAAAGCTGATCGTTTTCTGACCTTCAATCCGCAGGGAGTTCATCGAATTGGCCAGGTAAATATTGTTGCGGCTGGTAATCTGCCGGACAATTGCCATGCAGCCGTCGAAATCCGTATCGATGGCCAGGGTTATAGCGCCGTGCGCCAGCGGCTGAACGAGTTGGGCCGTGGATACTTTGTTTTTGGGAAGAAAAACTATGGCAGGTATTCCTGCCGTCGCACAATAAGCTGCAAGGGAAGCCGACGTGTCGCCGGTGGACGCGCAGGCGACCGCCGGAATGTTTTTGCCCTCGTGGCGCATCTGTTTCACCATGCTGACGAGCACGGTCATGCCCAGATCTTTGAAAGAACCGCTGTGGCTGTTGCCGCACAGTTTAATCCAAAGGTCCTTCAATCCCCATTTTTGGCCGAGCTGCTCCGCCCAGAACAGATTGCTTCCGCCTTCACAGGTCGAAACAATGTTTTCATCGAGAACATCGGGGCAGACGAATTCCTTTTTCCCCCACACTCCGGATCCATAGGGCCAATATGTTCGCATAAACCGGCTGTCAAATATGTCCTTCCACTCCGCCGGTGAAGTCATGCGCAAGGGTTCAGGATCGTGAACCACCTCGAGCAGGTCCTGGCACTTGGGGCATTGGTAAATGACATCCTTTAGTGAATATTCACCCGGACAGCCGTTGATGCACCGAAAGGCGGCCCGATACCTGGCCGCCGGATTGGGGTTCTTCAGTGGAAAGGTCATATTGTTTTCCTCAAGGCAATCATTCTAATACAGCTATCAGCCATCAGCAATCAGCTATCAGGACAAATCCGAACAGAAAACGGGAAACCGGAAACGAAAGAGCGGAAATGGTATAGAGTACTATAGGATTAATGCGAGAGGAGGGGCCGGCGATGAATCCCAAAGCTGCAGCGAAGGAAAGGCTGGATTCGGTACGCATGCGCCTGATCGAGTTGAGCCACAGAATTCATGCTTATCCTGAAATTGGCTTCGAAGAAGAAAAGGCATCCGCATGGATTGCAGAAGTGTTGTCGGATGCTGGTTTCGAAGTTGAAACAGGCATTTGCGGCCTGGCTACGGCTTTTTCAGCAAATATTGGACAGGGGCCTCTTCATATCTCAATTTGCGCGGAATATGATGCGTTGCCGGGGATCGGTCACGCCTGCGGCCACAACATAATCGCAGCCGCGGCAGTCGGGGCTGGAATCGCAGCCTCCAGTGTGGCGGATGAACTCGGTCTTAAAATTTCAATTATTGGAACGCCTGCAGAAGAAATAGGGGATGCTGGTGGGAAGATCCTTTTGCTGGAGAGGGGGGCTTTCAATGGTATTCACGCAGCTATGATGGTGCACCCTTCCCCGTTCGACATCCTGATGCCCAAGGTAATTGCCGCCTCGATGTTTGAAGTTCAGTACGAAGGAAGGGAAGCTCATGCTTCCTCATTTCCGGAGCGTGGAATCAATGCCGCGGACGCCTTGACAATCGCCCAAACAGCGATCGGGCTTTTGCGGCAGCATATTCTGCCGACAGACCGCATTCATGGAATCATTGTAAAGGGCGGGGAAGCGCCCAACGTGATTCCTGCGCACACTGCAGCCAAATACATTGTGCGCGGTGAAACCCTCGCGGACCTTGAAATGCTGCGGCCTCGCGTATACAGATGCTTTGAGGCGGGTGCACTTGCCACCGGATCCAACCTGAAAATAATAGGAGGCGAGAAGCCCTATTCGGAGATGATCCATGATGCCGATATCGCAGCGGCGTATCGGCGCAATTCTGAATTGTTGGGCCGCTCATTTCCGGAATTTGGCCCGGCGGTTCAAAAAGCGGCCGCATCCACAGACATGGGAAATATTTCGCGAGCGATGCCCTCCATTCATCCGATGATCGGGATCAACTCTCTGCCTGCAGTCAATCATCAGGTTGAATTCTCCTCTCAGTGCGTTACCGAATCCGCGGACCAGGCTGTTTATGACGGCGCCCTTGCCATGGCCTGGACTGCAATAGACATGGCGATCGACAGCGGCCTGCGAGGTCGCCTGCTTTCGGGTGCCGGCACTCGGTAAGCCCTGGAGTGCATGGGTTCTACCTGGACGCGGAAGAACGCGGAAAGAATACAAATTATTATCTGCGTTTTTCCGCGTACTCCGCGTCCCCTACAGGAATTTCCAGGTCGTCGGGGACCGTTACCGTTATCCTCATCAATGCGGCGGCATATGTTTTTCCCTGCGGATCCAGACGCAAAGAAACAGTTCCGCCCCCTCCCAGCGCTTGCTTCAGGACGAAATTGAAAGCGTGAATTTTGGGCAAATCGTAGCGGATTACAGGGCCTTTGCAGAATTCACCGAAATGGGTTTTGACCCGTTCTGCGGTCACTTGTTCCGCTATGATGTCAAAGTACTCCGGTTTTTTTGCTATGATCCCACAATTGACAGTATCGCCTTTATCTCCGCTGCGTCCGTGGGCAATTCTTGCGAGAGGCAGTTCTTTCATGCCGTACCTTCTTTAATTGTAACACGGGGAGTTACCATCGATTTCGGTATCAGGCTGGGCCAATAAGCGACCTGTTTATGCGGG
>JAHFUH010000312.1 GCA_023265215.1 Acidobacteriota bacterium | reverse complement strand
AGGGTTATGGATGGCTTGAAGAGGAAACCATCAGAGAGCAAGCCGTAAATTCCTGAGGAACCCGATGATAGATTTAATCGAGGAGAAATACTCCTACCTTTCGAACTATGCGTTGTTCAAAGAGAGGATGAACGGGAAACAGAGCTGGTTGAATGACATTCGAAAGGATGCGATCCTCCGCTTTGCGGAACTTGGATTCCCGACAGCTCGCAATGAAGAATGGCGGTTCACCAACGTCTCTCCAATTGCAAAGATTCCGTTCAAGCCAGCCGTTCCTCTTCCCAACCTGCTGACAATTTCCGAAATCGCGAATTATACAGTCTGCGAAGCGAAGTGCACCCAGCTTGTATTTCTAAACGGTTTTTATTCTGACAAACTATCCACGGTGGGGTTCCTTTCCAAAGGCGTTCGCATAAGCAGCCTGTCGAAGGCATTCGATGCCGACCGAAGTCTGGTGGAGCCCTTTTTTGCCCGGCATGCTCAGGATGAACAAAATTCATTCACTGCGCTCAATATGGCTTTCCTGGAGGATGGAGCTTTCGTCTATCTCCCTTCTGAGACTGTCTTGCGGGATCCAATCCATCTTCTTTTTTTATCAAACAGCCAGCCTGATCCTGTATTGTCTGTCCCCAGAAGCCTGATCCTGGCAGCAGCCGGAAGCCACGCAAGTATCGTTGAAAGCTATGCAAGTTTGGATAAGGGTGTCTATTTTACCAACTCTTTCACCGAGATTCATGCCGGGGCTGGAAGCACAATAGATCATTACAAGCTTCAGCGGGAAAGCGAGAATGCGTTTCATGTTGCAACACTTCAGGTAGTGCAGGAACGGGACAGCAGCTACTCCTCCCATTCCCTGTCCTTGGGTGGGTCCATTGTTCGCAATAATCTAAATGTAACGTTGAATGGAACTGGAGCGGATTGCACCTTGAACGGTTTGTATGTAACCAAAGGCCGGCAGCATGTGGATAACCACACAAGTATTGATCATGCCGAACCCAACTGTTCCAGCCGGGAGCTTTACAAAGGAATTCTCGACGATGCGTCCAGCGCTGTTTTCAACGGCAGAATTGTTGTTCGAAAAGATGCGCAGAAAACCAACGCCCGGCAAAACAACAGAAACCTCCTACTCTCGAAAAGTGCAGCGATTAACACGATACCGCAGCTGCAAATTTTCGCCGACGACGTTAAATGCAATCACGGGGCGACGATTGGGCAGCTTAACGAGGACGAGCTTTTTTACCTGCGTTCACGAGGAATTGATCAGCCGGCAGCCCGGACGTTGTTGACCTATGCCTTTGCTAGCGACCTGCTCCGTGCGATAAAACTCAAGCCGATTCAATGTCAGATCGACCTGGTCCTGCTGAGCCGGCTTTCACGACAAGAGGAGGTTCCCAGTTCAGTGTTCCCGGTTCAGAGTTAAAAAATAAAATGCCCAATTAATGCATTCCCTGTTCAGGTGGAAAATAGTTAACTCTGAACCGGGAATCCTTTATTGTTTTTAATATGACTGCAGCCGCTAACAAAAATATTCCGTATGACGTTGAAAAAGCGCGCCGGGATTTCCCCATATTTTGTGAACCCGTCAACGGGAAACAGCTTATCTACCTTGACAACGCAGCGACTACTCAGAAGCCTCAGGTTGTGCTCGATGCATTGATGCATTTTTACACGCGTGAATGCGCCAACATACATCGAGGTGTGCATTATCTTAGCGAGCGAGCAACCGAGTCCTATGAAACAAGCCGCGCAAAAATAACCCGGCTTATAAACGCCGCATCTCCCAATGAAATCATCTTTGTGCGTGGAAGCACGGAAGCCATTAATCTGGTGGCCCAGACCTATGGAAAAATGTTTGTCGGCTCCGGCGATGAAGTGCTTATATCCGCGATGGAGCATCACTCGAATATTGTTCCATGGCAGATACTGTGCGAAGAAAAAGGGGCGCGCCTTCGCGTTACACCAATGAATGACGCCGGTGAGTTTGTTTTCGAACAGTACGAAAGAATGCTTGGCCCACGAACCCGCCTTGTCGCAATAACCGGCGTTTCCAATGCGCTTGGCACTGTCAATCCTGTCAGCGAAATCATCAAGCTGGCCCATGATCGCGGCGTCCCAGTCCTGGTCGACGGAGCCCAGATGATTCAGCACATGCCCGTGGACGTACGCGCTCTTGACTGCGATTTTTTCGCATTTTCGGGCCACAAGATGTATGGACCCACAGGCATTGGCGTCCTGTATGCCAAAGAACGTTTGCTCGAGAAGATGCCTCCCTATCAGGGCGGCGGCGATATGATCACCTCCGTCACTTTTGAAAAAACGATCTACAACAAACTGCCGTACAAATTCGAGGCGGGAACTCCAAATGTCGCCGGTGCTATCGGGCTGGGAGCTGCGGTCGATTATCTGCAATCGGTAGGACTGGAAAACATATCCGCCCATGAACAGGAACTGCTTGCCTGTGGAACTCTTGCGCTTCAGGCTCTGGATGATGTCCGAATTATTGGAACCGCAAAGGAAAAAACAAGTGTGATTTCATTCGTTCTGGAAGGAGTTCATCCTCACGACATCGGCACGATTCTGGACAAGCACGGTATTGCGATTCGCACCGGTCATCATTGTGCCCAACCCGTAATGGAATTTTACGGAATTCCGGCCACGGCGCGCGCTTCTCTGGGCATGTACAATACGAAGGAAGATATTGAGGCATTGCTATGGGGCCTCAGAAAGGTAAGAGAGGTGTTCCGCTAATGTCCGATTTGCGTGATTTATATCAGGAAGTTATACTCGATCATCACAAAAAGCCGCGAAACTTTCATAAGATCGAGCATGCAAACAGGCGGGCCGAAGGATACAATCCTCTTTGCGGAGACAAACTAAGCGTTTATATCCAGTTGGAAAACGGGATTGTAAAGGACATTTCTTTTGTAGGAACAGGATGCGCGATTTCAACAGCTTCCGCCTCCATGATGACAGAAAGTCTGAAGGGGAAGTCTGAGTCGGAGGCCAAAGAAGCTTTTGAAAAATTTCATCAGCTGGTGACCAATCATTCCGATTCTCCACCGGACGCCGCCGCAATGGGAAAACTGGCCGTGTTTTCCGGAGTGCGCGAATACCCGGTTCGTGTTAAATGCGCAACTCTGGCGTGGCATACCATGCGCGCAGCTTTGGATCAGAGTCAAGGCGCAGTGGCTACGGAGTAGTTTGTGAAACATTCTAATAAGCACAAATCAAATGAGAGCCTCGAGGAAAAAGCAATAGACGCTCTTCGCACTGTGTTTGACCCCGAGATTCCCGTCAGCATCTATGAACTGGGACTGGTTTATAGCGTTGACGCAAAACCTTCCGGCGAAGTCGTCATCCGCATGACCCTTACTTCGCCCGGCTGCCCGGTTGCAGCGTCTCTTCCGATGGAGGTGGCATCCAGATTGCGGGATATTCCAGGCGTAACCTCCGCAAAGGTGGAAATTGTATGGGATCCCCCCTGGAAGCCTGAGATGATATCCGATGCAGGCAAACTCCAGCTGGGATTTTTCTGAAGGAACGCGGGAGTTTCGCCCGCATGGAAACGGAAAAGGCAAATAATTTGCGGGCGGGGCGATTGCGCTACAATCAGCCTTTCGCGGATCCAGGGTCCGGGCAACTGCACGTTGCGGAATAAACTATCTGAAGTATTTCGCTTGATTCCAGCGCCTGAATACGAACAGGACTTGCCCGCCGGAAATGGATGACGCTTCCTTCTTCCAGCAACTCCAGAGAATTTTCCAGGCTTCCTTTTAAGCTGACGATAACCCTCCCGGAAAGCACAATCCAGCTGGCAACGGCTCCAGCTTTAGACCAATTCCTCTCATGAATCTCAACGGCTATCCCGGCCGGCAAAGATCGCCAGCTTGGGTGGAGATAATGATCGAATCCCGGAGGTTTATCCATCAGCAAATGCAGCGGATTCCCTAATTTATCCTCGGCGGGAGGCAGGTCAAACATCTGGTATTGCCAGGGAACAGGTGCAATCAGATCGTCGATGCCGATTCGCAAAAATTTCGATATGCGGATCAGGATATCGATCGGCACGTCGATTTCTGCGTTTTCTATTCGACTTAACTGGGCGGGATTGATTCCGCAACCGTTTGCCACTTGAACCACTCGAAGATTTGCTTGTTCTCGATATAGCCTTATTTTTTCGGCAAGCCCCCAGGAAATCAAAGCATACCGGCCCGGTTGCGCCAAGTCCTCTGCTTTTAGCGCCCTGGGGGCAGAATGCGAATCAATTCCAGTCCAGTCAAAATTTACGCGGACTGAAGCATCCGCGCTGCTAAGGTGCCGCAAAATCATCCAGGCTTCGGCCCCGCTTTCGTCTACCGCCCACGCATGGTGCGGTAACTGAGAGTTGATTCGAATCATGGATCCGGGGCCAACAAGGCTTTCGGCTATTTTGCACTCAGGCTGCTTCGCGTCGGCATTGCAGAAAAAGTGGTACTGGATCCGTCCGGTAATCGGGACCAGCAACTCTTCCCCACCATGGTATATAAAATCGCTTCTGGGCGTGTGGTCAGGCCGCATGCGCAATACGGAGTAGGGAATGTTCCAAAGAGACGGGGCATTGAAGCTCTTGTAGGCAACGTTGTCGGCGGACTGGATATCGGTTCTTTGCACGAGTTGCCCTTGCCCCGGCCTCTGAACGTAATAGGAACGCAGGTCTGCATCGGGCAACAGGCGCTGAAATGCCTCATTTGCCGCCTCGTGCCCTTCCGCAAAATACAATTCTTCCAGCCAGGATAGACTGGGCTGCTTCGGCAAAGCTCGCATCTTCTTTGTCGACATCTGTTCCTATCCTAATGTGCCCAACATTGCAGCTCCAATGAGAATGGCTCACTGCGAAATTACATATCCCCTAATAATACGTATCTGTCGTCATCAAGGATTCACGAGCGCTGAATAAATTCGATTCGCACTAATACATTGGCTTCCATAGTCGCGCGGAGAATTCCATGTTTTTTGAATCCTGGATTGTCCTGGAGGTATTTTGCTCATTTATTGTCAGGCTTGATCCGATCTGAAATGTATGCGATACAGATTGAGACTCCCACAAATGGCTGTCGCCGGAATAGTGCTAGTTGCCTTTTCCTGGCCCGCACTTCAAGCATCTGCAAAACCTTCCCTTCACTTGGGACAAGTCGTTTCCGCTTCGCTGAACGGCCATGGATCGAGCACCGAAAAAAATCGCGCGCGTTCTTCCGGCCGGGACATCTGGTGGAACTACATCATTTCCTCAGAAAACCAGATTTATTCAGTTGTATCGAGGGAAAATCCTGCTAAAACCGGTCTTGCCGCAAATTCCAGCCTTCGATTTTATGAGGCAAAGAACTGGATCTATATTCCAAAACCCGCGGGAAAACCAATAGCGCTGAAAATTCTCAACAAATCAAAGAAGTAGCAGGCCGCCTGTCGCTCAGCAGTCCGGTTCGCAGCCCCAATGGGAATCGGTGATACGCTGAAGCTCATTCAAAGAATTTTGAATCCTTGCCTCTACCCTCTCAATTTCCTCATCTGTTGCATTTTCATCGACATATATCGGTGTCCCGAGTTTGAGAAACACCTTGGAAAAAGGCTTAGGAATAATGAAATGATCCCAGCTGGGCATCACCCATTTTTTTTCAACTGAGACGCTGAAGGGCAAAACGGCATTACCGCTTTTCCTGGCGACATATGCTGCGCCTGGCTTGGCTACGTAGCGTGGTCCCAGCGGGCCATCCAAAGTGAATGCCACATCCTTGTTTAATTTCATTTGATAAAGCATTTCAACGATTGCGCCTCGACTACCTCTTGTGCTGGAACCTCGGGCTACGCCGTATCCAAAACGCCGGATGATGCGAGCTATGTATTCGCCATCGCGGTTTTGACTCGTCATGACCACAATACCCCGATTGCGAAAAGCATATGTTCCCAAAAATATCCTGCCGTGCCAGAAAGCGACTATGAATCGTTTGCCTTCCCGGTGAATCGTTTCCAGGTTGGTCCAGTCGTTTTTCTCCCAGCGCAAAGAGCCACATACAATCCGGATAATCCAATATCCTGCAATAGAGACCATGCTGAACTTGAAGCGGTCCAGAAAACTCAGGCTGTTGTTTCTATCAGCGCCTCTCATCCGTTTCTACACAAGTTTCGACTTTATTCTTTCGGGTGTAAGGGGAAGCTGATTGATGCGAACTCCGGTCGCATCAAAAAGCGCATTGGCTATCAAAGCTCCCATTCCGACAATGGGAGGCTCTCCGCCTCCTGATGGAGCAATTTCCGAATTGTCAACCAAAACAGCTTCTATTTTGGGAGCCCAGGAGAACCGAGCGATCCGGTACGAACCAAAGTCCAAATCCCGGATTTCCCCTCCCTTGAAATGCAACTCTTCACCAAGACAGTAGCCAAGCCCCATGGTAACTCCTCCTTCAATTTGCATGCGGGCGCCCTCGGGATTTATTACCGGGCCCATATCCTGCGCGTGAACAATGCGCACCACTTGAATTCCGCCGTTTTGTTTGTTCACCTTGATTTCAGCCATCGTGGCAACGTAGGTCCCCAAATAGTCAAAGACTGCCATTCCGCAGCCTTTGCCGCTGGGTGCCTTGGCAGGTTTCCACCCGAACC
>JAHFUH010000311.1 GCA_023265215.1 Acidobacteriota bacterium | reverse complement strand
CCGGCTTCCGTTTTGAAACAACATGGGGCGATCCGCTCCAGCCAGGCAAAATAACGTCGGGCGTTCAATATGTCTTTTTGAATTTGGGAAACCAAAGCTTCTTCCCCGGAGAAACGCCGTTCGTCGCGCAGGCGCATCAGGAATTCGAGTGTTGCTTTCTTCTCATACAGGTTCCCATCGAAATCGAGCAAGTGAGTCTCAATACTGAGGGCCGCGTTCCCTTCCCTATTCACTGTGGGGCGGAACCCAATGTTCGTAACTCCCCTGTATTTTTGCCCATCTACGCTGAGCATCGTCACATAAACGCCGCGGCGCGGGATCAGTTCATTAACCGTTTGCAGATTGGCTGTAGGCACACCGAATTTGGAACCCAGCCCTATCCCATGGATGATTGATCCATCGAGCGCGAATGGGCGGGACAGCAACCGCCGGGCCAACCCGACCTGGCCTGAAATCAACGCCTGCCGTATCGCAGTGCTCGACACCCGGTTGCCTCGAAATTGCACTTGATGGATTTTTCCGGCAAGAAAACCCTTTTCTTCCCCAATCTCTTTCAAGAGATTGAAACTTCCCTGCCGCCGGTGCCCGAAAGCGAAATTCGGGCCGACATAAATTTCTCTTGGCCTGATTTTTTCCCACAGTATCTTGACAACAAAATCGCGCGCGCTTGTTTGAGCCAGTTGCATGTCAAATGGGATGACAATCACAAGCGGAATTCCCAGAGATCCTATCGTTGCTAACTTTTGATCAAGGGTCTGTATCTGCAGCGGCGCATTGTTCGGGGCAAGGACCTGAAGAGGATGTGGATGAAATGTCAGGACAGCAGGAGTGCCCTCGAACCTGGCCGCCATTTTTACGAGATCCCGGATTAGATTCTGGTGACCCAGATGAACCCCATCGAAATTTCCGATTGTGGCAAAAGGCGACGGATATTCCGGATTAAGATCCTCCAGGCGATAAACAACTTTCATATTCCCTGCTAGATTTTGATCCGGTTGGTCTTTGCCATGAATTTTATGCGGAGTTCATAAAGGACCGAATCCAGCAGCTGATTCTCGTCTTTGCTGAGATTGCCTTTTGTCTTTTCCTGGATCATGGAAAGAATGTCGACAATGTGCCTGGCGGCCTCCACGTCCTCTTCCTTTTTGTTAGTGTAAGGACTCGGCACTTCGCCCAAAAGAACCAGGCCTTGCGTATAGTAGGAAAGAATATAGGAAGGGAAATCGATTGGCGGCCTCGGGGGAGCTTCATTTTGCTCCTCCAGCCCCGGAGCAGTAGTTTTCGCCTTCTCGTTTTCCTGTTCTGCAGCGCCAGAAGCACGGTTTTCGCCATCTTCGCTGAAGCCCCGTTTGTCTGTCACCCTGAAACCTTGTTCTTCCTGTTCTTTATCCATTGCGGCACCTTTGGAAAGCATTCAAATTACCATAAACCGCCACGGATTTCACAGAAACCGTTAAATCCGTGGCGGTTCCTAACCTAAAGCTGGGCGCTCAAATAAACCTGCAGTCCCATGTCGCGGATCATGGATTCCTGCGCCTCTAAACCATCCACATGCGATTCTTCGTCCTTGAGCAGTTTCTTGAGCAAATCAGCAGTTCCCTGGTCATTCTTTTTGATCGCAGCTTCTATCAGCCGGTTGTACATTGTCCGGGCATTCAATTCGAGCTGCAGATCGTTGGCAATAATATCGGGAACGGTCTTGCCGATTTTGAGCTTCTGGTAATTGCTCATGTTCGGCGATCCATCCAGGAACAGAATACGTTCCACCAATTGTTCCGCGTGCTTCATCTCATCAATCGATTCTTTTTTTATAAAGGCCGCCAGTTTCTTGTATCCCCAGTTTTCGCATATCTCGGCGTGCAGAAAATACTGGTTTATGGCGGTCAACTCCTCACTCAAAGCTTCATTCAGCAATTCAACAACGTGCGCATCACCTTTCATTGCCTGTCTCCTTAAACCATTGTCAGCCTGACTAAAACTATGCACCTATTCTGAAACATATAAACATTGTATCTTTTTATGGTACAAGTGAAAACACTCGGGAGGATTTTAATCGGCCTCATTTGAAGAAAACCTGCAAAAAGGCAATTTATGCGTTCGCTGCTTCTAATCTGTTTTTGCTCCCCTTTTCTTCTGGCGCCTTCCGCCCCACCGCAATCAAGCAGCATGACCGGCAATGGTCGGACAATTCGAGTGGATGTGGAAATGGTTTCACTTCCGGTCGTGGTAACAACACGGGAAGGAAGAAGGATCACGGACCTCGGGCGCAACAATTTCCAGGTTTTCGAGAACTCTATTCCACAGGCAATATCGGGATTTTCAGCAACCGATGAGCCGGTTAAAATTGTGCTGCTTCTGGATACCAGCGACAGCACGCAATCCAAACTGACACAAATTCAAAATGCCGCCATAGAATTTGTGAATCAGCTTCATACGGATGATGAAGTCGCGGTTCTCTCTTTCGCACAGAAAGCCCAAATTCAGGAAGACTTCAGCAGGGACCGGGCTAGAAACGAGATTGGCATCAAAAAAACGCGCCCGGGGGGCTGGACTGCTGTTTACGAAGCGATATGGTTGTCTCTGGATGTAATGCTCAAACCTGTCAAGCAGCGGAAGGCGCTCGTCTTATTCACCGACGGGATGGACACTTACAGCAGCAAAGGAAGCAAGGAGGAAACGCTGAATCTGGCCAAGGAGACTCGCGCTACCATTTATTCGGTTTATTACAACACTGAAAATAATCCTCAGAATAAATCCAAGAGAAAGGGGGGACGGGATTATCTCGATAAATTATCGGAATACAGCGGAGGCCTGGTTTTCGACGGCAATAAGGATCTCCGAACGGCTTTCGCTGAAGTGGCAAAAGAATTGTCCAGCCAATACAGCATCGGTTACTACTCGACAAACAACAGGCATGACGGAAGATTCCGCAAAGTCGAAGTCAAGACAAACAAACCGGGCTTCGTGGCTCGAACCAAGAAGGGCTACTACGCGAAGTAAAGAGATGGACGCGGAATACGCGGAGCGCGCGAAAAAACGCGGATAAGAATATTTTCAGCGTTAGTGCTTGTCAATGCGCCTCGACGGCCTCACGCAAAGCCTCGGCGGAAGTTATCGGCAGCCCGCACGCGAAATTACGGCAGATATATGCCGTAGCCAGGCCAGAAATTTGCGGCTTATCCTTAAGCAGAAGCAACCCGCTGTCGATTCCGCAGGCGACAATCTTGTTGGGGCAATAAGTTTGAAACACTTCATGCAGTAACGTTCTTGTGCCTGCATCTCCGGGATCACCCACAATTGCTATTTCCTTCGGCTTCATCAGATAAAAATCGAGGGCGCACAGCATATTCGGAAATGCAGAAGGATGCTGCTCCATGAGTTCCGCCGTATTCTGCAGAATTGAAGCGGCATAAGGCTCCCACCGATCTTCGCCGGTGAGTTTCCACAATCGAAGAAGAGCGTATGCTGCCGTCGAATTGCCGGAGGGGGTCGCATTGTCATAAAACTCTTTCGGGCGATGAATTAACGATTCGTGATCCTCTGAAGTGAAATAAAATCCTCCCCCCTGCGGATCCCAAAATTTCGACACTGCTGACTCGGCTAATCCTTGCGCTTCCCTAAGCCAGCGCGGATCAAATGTGGCTTCGTAAACAGAAACCAGCCCTTCGATCAGACAAGCATAATCCTCCAGGTACCCGTTAAATCTGGCGCGGCCGTCTTTATAGCTTCTGAACAGTTGCCCATCATGGAACATGCGCGAAAGAAGGAAATCCGCATTCTGGACCGCTATTTTTCGATAATCCTCGCGGCCCAGCGAGTTTGCAGCTTCGGCAAAGCTGCAAACCATCATTCCATTCCAAGCGGTCAGCACTTTTTCATCACGGCCCGGTTTGACCCGTTTTTCCCTGGCAGTAAACAGCAGTTTTCTGCCGTGCTGAATTATTTCAGACAGCCGTTCTTCAGAAACATTGTTCAGTCGTGCGACCAAAGCGGCCGGACGCGGTATCGAAAGTATGTTTTTCCCTTCAAAATTTCCTTCCGGCGTCATTCCGTAATACCGGCAGAACAACTCGGCATCCTCCACTCCCAGGATTGATTCCACATCCTTGAAAGTCCAAAGGAAAAACTCTCCTTCTTCTCCCTCGCTATCGGCATCCTGCGACGAATAGAAACCACCTTCAGGAGATGTCATTTCGCGGACGACGTAGTCCAGAGTTTCCTCCGATACCCTTCGATAAAAACTATTTCCTGTCAGGAGAAATGCATCCAGAAAGGTCCGGCTCAGAAGTGCATTGTCATAGAGCATCTTCTCGAAATGCGGAATCAGCCACTGGGCGTCAACGGAATACCTGTGAAATCCTCCTCCTAGTTGGTCAAAGATACCCCCGCAGGCCATTTTGTTGAGGGTTAAGTCTATTATCTCAAGAACAGTCTTGGCGCCAGTTCGTTTGCAGCATCGCATCAGGTAGCTCAATGCCATCGAGGGCGGGAATTTGGGCGCAGTTCCAAACCCGCCATTTCTTGAATCAAAATTGGATGTTATGCCGGACAGCGCTGAGTCTAAAATATCATTTTTCAGCTCCTCTTTTTTGCCGCAAACCAAATTTGATTTTTGCAATTGGCTGATGATGATCCCGGCATCTTTGTCTATAGCCGCCCTTTTTTCTTTATAGGTTCGCGCGACACTCGCCAGCACGCGCCGAAAAGCAGGCATACCGTGAGCATCTTCAGGCGGAAAATAAGTGCCGCAGTAAAAAGGCACCTGATCCGGGGTCAGGAATACGGTCATAGGCCAACCGCCACGCCCCGTCATCATTTGCACAACGGCCATATAGATTGCGTCCAGATCGGGGCGTTCTTCCCTGTCCACCTTGATGTTGATAAAATTATCGTTCATCAACCGCGCGATTTGCTCGTTTTCGAAAGACTCTCGCTCCATTACGTGACACCAGTGGCAGGAGGAATACCCGATGCTCAGCAGGATCGGCTTATCTGCCGATCTAGCCTTGGCGAGAGCGGCTTCGCCCCAGGGATGCCA
Organism: Acidobacteriota bacterium; assembly: GCA_023265215.1. Lineage (GTDB taxonomy): Bacteria > Acidobacteriota > UBA6911 > UBA6911 > UBA6911 > UBA6911. Next base: position 1,601 of record JAHFUH010000311.1, on the reverse strand, counting down.
CTGGACCGGATTGTGCGCGTGCTGGAGCAGGTAGGGACTGGTTTCATTTGCAAGGGCATTTGTATATTTGTGTTCATCCATAAATTCAGCTTATGCCCCGCCCACTCCATGGTCAATCCCTTGAGCTTTGCGTCTTAGCGTTTTTGCGTCTTTGCGTTATTTTTTAAGGGCGGGGATAGTGGGCTTCGATGCGGCTTTGAATTCCGCCGCGAGGTGTAAACTCACCGCGGACTTTCATGGATACAGGTTTACACGCTTCCACGAGATCTCGGAGCATTCGATTCACGGCATTTTCGTAAAAAATTCCCAAATTCCGATAGGAATTCACGTACTCCTTCAAGGACTTCAATTCCAGGCACCACTTGTCGGGGACATAGTTCACCCAGATCGTCCCGAAATCCGGGAGGCTGGTCTTGGGGCAAATTGCCGTGTACTCCGGAATAACGATTTCGATATCATATCCGGGGTATTGGTTCTCCCAGCATTCAATGGACGGCAATGGCGCCTCAATTCCTGATTTTGCGTGCTCCTCTGTATAATCCTTCATGGCTACAAACTAGCATAATGTGAAGTGCAGTCCCAAATCAATCCTGGAAGCTGGATTTCGACTCTCGCAACAGCTTCCGGGCACGATATATCCACTCACGGTTTTCTTTGCGGAAAAATCGCGGATCTGAACGAGCCTGTTCCAGCAATGTATTGAGTTGAAAACGCATTGGATCCATTTCTCCGAGCCGCTGCAGAGCCACAGCCAGCCAATATCTTCCTTCGGGATCAGAGCTGCGATTTTTCAAAAAATATTCGAAAAATTCTTTGCTCTTTTCAACGCTGCCGTTATGCAGATAAGCTTTGCCAACCTCCCGAAAAATATCTCCCAGCCCGTACTCCGGGTTCAACCGGTAGGTTTCCTCGTATTGTTCCATGGCAAGCTGCCATTCTCCCTTTAATTCGCTAGAGCGCCCCAGGTAATAGTGATAATCCGGATCCGCAGGTTGGATTTTCAGCGCATTTTCGAAATATCTCCTGGCGGAATCCAGATTCCTCCGCTTGAGATGAATCAAGCCAAGCTGGTAATGAGCGTCGGCATCCTGCGGATTCAATGTGAGCGTATGCAGGTTCTGCTGAAATGACCGCTCATTTGCCTGGCGCGCGAAATGCCCGCGAAACCAATGAAATGACAGGTAGAACGCCGGAATCATTATGAAGAACGGCAAGGCGAAGAAAAACGAGCTGAGAATTTTAAGGACAGGCAGCGTGAACCAGGAAAGTGCAAACACGCCGAGCGATTGTGCCCCCGACAGGTAACTCAAACGTTTGATTGCCCATAGAGTGTATATGAGCAAAAGGATAGAGAGCCCCAACATGCCGATGCCGAAAGAGATTTGGAACATCCCGATGACGAGAGAAACAGATTCAAGCCATTGCAGTGGCGCTGCAATTAAAAACAACGCGCCCCAAAGAGGAAGAAGAGCCGATATGTGCGCCTGGTATTCCTCGCGTGAAATCGAAAAACCCAACCTATCGCCGGAAAATAAATTGCCCAGGATAATCAAGGCAGGGACATACACAAGCAGCATGAAAATAAGGGATTGGACCAGGGT
>JAHFUH010000310.1 GCA_023265215.1 Acidobacteriota bacterium | reverse complement strand
ACGGCAGTTTTGGGAAAAATTGATTGCAAAACAAGAACCCGGATATGTCCACGAGCACGTCACCGTCAACGACCAAGTATTAATGGAGGCGATCCATGATAGGACTTGTCAGAAACTGACTATAATATGCGGAAACCATGAATATTATGCTTATTTCCTGACCGTCCTCATTCGGATGTAAGCAGCGCCAAAGCCATCGGCAACGGGAGTATTTCCACTTCATCGATCTTAGCGGGATGATCTCCCAAATAAATCACCAAAGGCGTGTGCGCTTTCCCATAATAGGATGCGAAGTTTCGTAAGCCTCTCAGATCTCGGGAATTGATTTTTGTCGTTGCTTTGATCTCGATGGCGTACATCGCACGCTTTCTTTCCACAATGAGATCCACTTCGCTTCCTGTCTGGGTACGATAAACACTGAAACGAATTTCTTCATCACGCCCCTGCATCTCAGACCGGATCAATTGAATAACCAAATGCTCAAAGAGCTTTCCGATACGATCATTGGAGGTTTCGAAATTGTTCAGCGCGCCGTTTAAGACGCCGACATCATAAAGATAAAAACGCGGATGCTGAACCAGACGGACACGCTGCGATTTGGCAAACGGTTCGATTGCATGAACCGCAAGCGTATCGATTAGGATATCAAAGTAACGCTTGGCCGACATCCTTTCGATCGACGCAAGAGAGGCGAATTTCGTAAAATCAACGAAATCTCCGCTATGCGAACAAGCCACATCAAAAAACCTGGAAAATCCTTCAAGATTGCGCGTCAACGCTTCCGCTTGAATTTCTTCTTTAAGATACGTTATTGCATAGGAGCGCAGCAGTTTGGTCCAAGTCTCGCGATCCTCCTCCAAGTAAATTCCTGGCAGTAGTCCCTTCTGAAGGGCAAAGTGTAAATCAAAGTGGTCCCCGAGCTCCGAATAGGATAAAGGGCCAATCTCATAGGTAAAGATCCGCCCCGGCAGCAAATTTGCCTGTCCGCGCTTCAATTTCCTGGCGCTGGATCCTGTCAGCATAAATTTGGGAGAGTTTTCCCGATCCAACAGATATTGCACCGTGTTGAGCAGGCTTGGAATTCTTTGAATTTCATCAATGAAAACTGTCTTGGCATTGCGAATCCGCTGTTTAAGAAGGCCCGGATCACGAAGGAAAGCAACATACGTCTCTTCATCCGAAAGGTTGATCTCCAGTTCAGGTGCAAGAAATCGGATTAGGGTGGATTTGCCAGTCTGTCTCGGCCCAAGCAGGAGGTAGGACCTGCGGGCAGAAGCAAGCTTCATTTGCAATTTTCTTTTTATGTACATGTGTTCATTTTGCAATGCTTTATGCACACATGTCAATATTTAGCACTAAACTCCCCGGAATGATTGCACATAAAAAGCATTAGGTAAACTTTCTTGGATCTTCGTAGGTGGATGTGTTACTACAGGTTGGAACAAAAACGGCAAATTTGCACAGCCCTTTATTTCTCAAGCGGCTTGCGGCTGCTGTATGCGATAAAACACTAGGACTTCGGAGGATCCAGCGAAAATTCCACCTATCCGGGCCGGATCTGTAGTGGTCAAGCTTTCATAAAATTCAGACGTTGTACGTCAAACTTGCGTGCACTTAAAGGTCAACATATTGACTTGCCAAGGGCTGTGGCGCGCGGTTCAGCCCCATAGCAATAATTCTATCTATTTGAAAAGACACTCATTATCTTCCAAAAAGCGGTGATCTTATTCACTGGCATGGGTCTTGCCTATTAAGGTTTCGGGGAAATTCGAATGGTGCCTGAGAGAGAATTAACTGCGGATGCAAGTCTGATGGTTCGTAAAACACAGTTAGTCATTGCGGAGAAACTATATGCCTGGTGATCGACACATCTTTGTGAATCAAGTTCGCGACATGTGGTCCCGCCTACTGCTGCGTCAGTGGCTCACGAGAATTGGTTTTGGGGTTCTAGGTTTGGTTTCCATCGGAGCGTTGGTGTATTCCATGGGCAGGGTCGAATATGTGCCGCTGTATGTGGACCTGAATCCTGAAGACGCTTCGGCAATATACGCCAAACTCATGGAGAAGAAGATAGATTGTACCGTCAAAGGAAATACCATCCTGGTTTCACCAACCCAAGCGGACAAGCTGAGGCTGGACAGCGACATTTCAAGCTTGGCGACGAGGGGAAGACCTGGCTATGAGATTTTTGACAAAAATCAGTTTGGAAGGACGGATTTTGACAAGCAGTTGAATAAACAAAGGGCGCTTGAAGGGGAGCTCGCGCTCACTATTAAAAGCCTTCCAGAAATATCCCAGGCTCGCGTTCACATCGTTATGCCGAAAGATTCGGTTTTTTCTGAAAACAATGAAGATGCCAAAGCAAGAGTTGTGCTAACCCTGAAGAAAAACGCGGAGCTTGAAAAAACCAGCGTGGCTGGAATTAAAGGCCTCGTCGCCGGTGCCGTTCCGGGTTTGCACACTTACAATGTCTCGATTGTGGTTGATGGGCGGCTCCTGTCCCAATCCATTGAATCGGGAGATGGCGCGCATTCTGATATGGAAACGGGCATGCGCGAGCAATTCGAGAAGGAAATGTCCAACAAGGCGATATCCATTCTCGATCCGGTGGTGGGAAGATGATGCAGATCCGAAACAAAAATAGGCAGGGCTTCGCTTTAGGCTCAACAAGCCGAATTTACCAGTTGATATAATCTTCCGTATCGCTTTCCAATACTGCAGGGAAAACTGGGTCTCGCTCCCGCAGTTGGAGAAAGCATCCAATTGCCGGCGGCTGCGCTTCCCGAATGCGACAATTCGGATAATTCGAACGCCGCCCATAAAACTCGCAGCAAGTGGAAACAGGAGGACTCTTGGACAGCCATAATTATTAGGCGGAGCCGGAAACAGAGACTTTCTTGAGTTCGTTTCTGGCAAAGAAGCCGATCCATTTGCCGTCGGGAGAAAGAATTCTCAGAACGTTGTGCGGGTGATTCTCCATAACGGCGAAAGCGCAAACATCAATTGCGAAGATGGAGGCGAGATAGCGCAGGCGATCCACTATCCACTTTTTGCGGTGAGAGAAGTCTCGACCTGTGAGGGGGTCGAATCCACAAAGAAACGCTCTGCGGACGCATCGGATATAGCAATGGTAAATCCCTTCCTCTCCTTCCTTGACGTAGGAGCTTCGTGGCAATCCCATGGTTCGCCTCCTTTCACAATGTCTAATGGCGAACCATTAAGTGCAATTGGTGCCTGGCACCATTTATCCTCGCGCCGGCGCATCCGGGCTGCCGGGAATGCGCGGGTGCTTTAAAAAGGGACTCCGACAGAAACGATTCAGAGCCCTTGGAGCGGGAGAGGGACGGAGGAATGCTCTCGCCTGCAGATGCTTTCAAGGCATTCATTGTTGCCAAAAAAGAAACCATTGTCGGTCCGACGAATTTGGGTTTTGGGGCAAGAATGGAAACTTTGAAAACGGATTCAGACAAAAGCGTTTCAAAGCGGCGTAAAAAGCCAAGAAATTATTCCTGGGCTAAGCTTTTGGAACGCGTATTCGAAATTGACATTCTATCTTGTCCTCGCTGCGGCGGAAGGATGAGAATCTTATGCGCCATAAACTCGCAGCCGGCGATCCAGAAGATTTTGACATGTCTCGGACTTCCAACGAGGGCGCCGCCCATAGCACCTGCCAAGCCGGTTGTTGTTGAGGATAGATTATTTTGGTGAAGCAAGCAGCGAATCCAGCGAATCCGCCCTGCATCCAGCCTCTGCATTCCGATGGTGGCTAATCCGCTCTGCAATATAGGTGCGCCCCGACGCGCCCAAAATTCCTTTCAAAATCCTTAATCCGGGTAAGAATACTTTCGAATTCGATAAATGGGGAAAATTTAACCCCTGAAGTTTACATATTCTGTAATTATCTGAAGTCGGGGAGGTGGCGGCTTGGTCAAATTCACCGGTACAGCAGCAGCTTATGTTGCGAGTTTTTTTATGTTCTGACTTTAAAGAAAAAAAGATAAGGCTTTTTCCTTTTACTTCAAAAGTGTTTATTTCTTTTTTCATTGTCATGTGCTTCACTTAGGATATTAGATCTCTTCTGGCAGACCTGTCATTAAATAATGCTCGAAGAGATGTGGTAAGGTGGAAGACTAATGCTCTTTTCTCTCGGTAGCATGTTAGAACAGGCTATCGGATCCCTGGGAGGGTGCGGAGCAAGCCTAAAAATTATGTGCTGAGTTTTTTGGCCGAAATCGCTTGCGGGCTCATTTTAAAAGAGTTAGAGTTAAATCCGCAGTTTCGCCGTAACTTGTGTGGCGTTAAGGAGTTACAAATACTCGCAACATAAGGCAGCTTATTCCACCTATCCATCTTGTAACGGATCGTCCGACTCCCTCCGTTCCCCCCATGGTGCGCATGCCCTGAAAACATCCAAGCATGCCGATTATCAAGCCGAAGACGGTGGTTTTGAGAGTCCCCGGCAGCAAGTCGCTAAAACTCACATGCTGCAATCCCCTCACGAGGTAAAACCTGAGCGATATCGTCTCCACAACTTCGTTTGCCACCCATCCCATGATGATGCCGCAGAAGTCCGCTATGATCGTGAGCAAAGGCATCATCAAAATGCAGGCCACAATGCGAGGTGCAACCAATACCTTGTAAGGATCAATCGCCGACGCCTCCATTGCGTCGATCTGTTCAGTTACCTTCATGGAGCCAAGCTCCGCTCCGATTCCCGCTGCCACGCGTCCAGAGACCACCAACGCTGTGATGATAGGGCCGGTCTCGCGTACAATCGACACAATGAGGGCGATAGGCAACAACGATCTGGCTCCAAAGCGAACCAAGCTCGTGCGTGTCTGCATGGAAAAGACCACTCCTGCAGCTGAACCCGCGAGTGCGACCAACGGTGCCGACTTCGACCCAACCTCATCCATTTGCCGTAGAAGCTCGCGCCATTCGTAGGGAGGACTGATGGAGGAGCGCAGGACTCTGTAACAAAACAGCCCCAATTCTCCCAGCCACTCGAAAAAGCAGAGAAGAAGGCTCCGATGCTCCTTCTCGCTAGTGATCATGTTGTTGGAAATCCGGTGAATATCCATTTCAGTAGTTCCTCCGGATTTGGTTGGTGGAATTGTACATCTTCAGCAGAAGTGAGACAAATAGGTCCAAAAATCAAGAGACACTTTGCGCCGAAACTGATAAAGCGGGTTTAACATTGGTTGTTTGTCTTCGGGCAAGCGTTTTCTCCTGGAACTTCTTCATTCTGGTTTGAATCGAATCTCGTTTCCCAAAGCAAACATCAACCTTCTCAGCCCTACCGCGAGCGGAGTTGTTTCAGAGCCGCAATTCAGACACTAACGCGATTATCGCGATTCCAGTGAAAATTGCAGGTAAACCAGGGAATTTTTACTTGCGTCGTTGACTCGGGCTCAGTCTTCACGCCGGGACAATACTCGTTTAGCCACCCTGTGATCGGAATCGGCGCCAGGATACGATTTTTGCAAGTATCTATGCGGATCCGGACCCTGATGGCTGGTACCTGGCGTGCACCCCACGCTTGGGAAGGTGTGTGCATGTGCTGTTTTCAGGAGTTGAGCAGCAAACAGACAAATCACTTTTGCTGCGCTCGCACTGCAGCTCAGCGGAGTCTTTGTCTTCATCCCAGCGGCGGACCGCTCATCGCATTCGTGGGGAGTCCTGTCCCTTTCTCAAATGCACCGTTTGTTCTATTTTCCTTTGACTGGTGAGTACTTGTTTAAAGTGTCGATCAGCATTTTCACAGAGGCAGGAGGAGCGACGGCGCCGCTGATGATCTGGCGGGGAGTGACTTCCTCTCCATAGATGGCCTTGTTGTCGTCCGCATCCTGTCTCAGGGTCGAACCCTCTAGAGAGATGCCGGCAAAAGCGCCTCTCGACCGGGAGTAGGATAGGATTTCAGCGTGCATCTGAACATCTGTCTCGGCTTTTGCACTCCGGCCAACCGGCCCCGCCGCTGCTGCAGCGTCGGCTCCTAGCGTAAATTTGCTCTGCAGCAATTTTTCCATTCCACGTTCATTTAGGATCAGCAGAATAACATCAGTAGAGCTCCCCCCAATCTGCAGACCAAAACTGCCCCCTTCAATGCGCACCGTGGAGGGACCACTCCAGCCGTTCCCTTCCTTGCCCCGGCAACTAAGGACCCCCTTGCCGTACTGGCCCCCCAGTCCGAGGCCGGCTTTCTTAACACCGGGAATGACGGCAACGCATTGACATTTGTTGAAAAGGTCACTGGGAATGGCATGTTCTGGCGTTCCCATTACTTCCTCTAGTACCTTGGCGGCAGTATTGACGCGTTCTACAGCTTTTTCAGCTGCAGAAAGGCTGCCCGCCGCCATCCCGAATACTGCCATAAGAGTTACTCCAGCCAATTTCCATTTCATTTCGCATTTCTCCATACCATTTTGCATTCATCCGTCTCCATTCAAATACATCTTAAATGAAATCGTTTCAAGCCCCCACGTGGAAGGTCTGGAATGAGGAACAAATGGGAGGTAGATCCACCAAGATAACAGTCAGGGTCCAGGAGCTTGGGTCGCATCAGTAGAGAAAACAAACCTGATACTGTCAAGTCTTCTTCAGCACCCGCACGAGAGATAGGAAGATGATTGCGCCCACGGTTGCGGTGACGAGCGAGCCCAAAAGACTGAAGG
>JAHFUH010000309.1 GCA_023265215.1 Acidobacteriota bacterium | reverse complement strand
ATTCTTCCAAAGTATCAAGTCTGGCTTCGGGATTTATGGCAATGCCACATTTGAAAGCATCCCCGATATGCTCTCCGATGGCATAATAACCTCGCCCTGCGAAAACAAATGGCTGAATTTTTAAGACGTCCAGTTTGTCATCCACCAAGCAATCGTCCGATACATGCGTCTCAACAATTTTTCCGACGATGAGTTCGTGGCTTCCCAGATGCAATATCTGGACGACTTCGCAGCCATGATTGATAGGGCATTGCTCGATAAAAGGAGCATTCTGGAGCTTGCCATAAAAAACCGTAAACCGGCAGTCCTTTGCTTTGTCGATTCTGGCGCCCGACGCGAGGCCACAATAATCCGTTTCTTTGACCATGCCGGCCGAAGGGATATTCACAGAAAAAACCATATTTTGACGGACGCCTTTCAGAGAGTGACGATGATGCTGCAAAGCAATCGTGATCGAGGGAGGAACGCTGGCGGCCACTCCTGTCCATGCCACTGTCGTGAAATCAGGTTTCCCGTCCACATTGGCGCCGATCATAATGGCCGGATACGCGCCCAGTATCGGTAGCGGCCCAGATTTCAATTCGAGCTTAACTTTTCCCATTGACTTAACCTCCGGATTAAGCGAGCACTGGCGTTCCGCCCAATGCTGCTTGTTTTTCCTGGTAACGCCGACGTCTCGCCTAATGCCGCATAGTTTTATAATTTTGCCTCGACCACATGTTGAGCCGCGTACCGGCAATCGGATGCTAGCCCGGCCTTAAAACGCCGGGTCTAACGCAAACGAAACAAATCCGTCGCGTAGCGCCGGCTGACCTCCACAATAGATGATCAAAAGTTTGGGTCAGGCGTCGCTACGGTCGTGAGAAAAAATCGAGAATCATGCATTCAATCAAGATGTTTAGGCCCGAAGGGCCGATAGTAAGTAGGCCCGGCCGTCAGGCCGGGAATAAAATTGAAGAGATGATGAGCGCCAAAGGCGCGGCACTTCCAACGCTTGCTGGTGCCTGCCCTTCGGGCCTCATTCCCGGGATATCTGTTCACTCCGAGCTGACGCTCGGGGCTATTCACTGCCGGCGCTTCGCGCCTCGATTTCGATTTTTTCTCACGACCGACGCGACACACATTTCCTTCTTTCTTCAATTCCCGGCCTTAAAACGCCGGGCTAAATCATGCGTACGCTACGCGGCCCCGAAACTTATGCAGCATTAGGCAACTACCGGCGTCTATAAGACAATGACTATAGAAACACATTTCGTGCTCATCGTCATACCTATTTTCGTTGTGTGTGTAAGAAACTCCAAACGGAGTCTAGCAGCCCGTGGTGAAGGTACATAAGGCCAGCCGCATGGGGGTTGCGGGGATCTGGGTCTGCGCAGCAGCCCAGCCGAGCCGAGCTCGAGGCGCGAGGAGGAGGCGATGCGGGGACATCGTTGACAACGAGCAACGCAGAGATCGCGCTGGGCCGCTGCGCGGACCCAGATCCCTTTGGGTTCCGGCGCCGCGTGGGCAGATGCCCACGCGGCGCTCGGAACGCGGCCTTTTGTACTTTCACCACGGGCTGCTAGAGATTGGAAATTCATTGAAAGGCCCTAAGGCAGTTTAGCCGCCCGTCAGGGTGCGGCAAATCAAGGCTCAGCAGCATTCCCATACAAAACGATCCGGCAATTCCGCCACCGATGTGCGTCAGGATGGCACGGGCCAGTTGATCGGTCCCGGGAGTGCCAATGATGTCTGCATCGTCGATGCCTATGAAAATTACAGGTGAGTTCCGGACTCCGACTGTCTATTTCGGAGGCGAAAGAAACAGATTGCGCCAATCAGCCCCGCAACAGCGCCGCTCAAGGAATATGTAACAATAGCTTGAGTCCACCAGGTGCCGAACGGTCGCATGCTGCCCAGATCAAGTCCCAGCAGCTTGCTCGTGCTCCTTGAAAACAATGCCAGCAGATTTGTAGAAACACCGGCCAGAATCATGCCGCAATAGAGCCGCCATCCGCTCCGGAATTTGGTTAGCGCCAGATCCATCACAGGTCCCAGCAAACACAGGCTGACAAAAGAACCTGCGCCGGGATGGGTAATGCCAAGCAAGCTGAATACAGATGCGGTACTGAAGGCACCGGCACTCATTACGAATCCTGAAAACCGTCTGGGCGCAAGAGCCAGACCCAATGCCATGGGCGCCATGGCAAGAACAATTGCGTGGCCCGGAAGACGCAAGCCCAAACGGACAAAGCTGACGGCAGAGGCAGAAATTGCGCCACAGCATATCAGGATGGCCATTTCGATAATGGAAATATGATCGCGCACGCGCGCAGCTGAAGGAATTCGCCCCGCTGCAGCCAATCCCTCGTGGACATTGAACAGGTTATAGCTCATCGAATGCCTCCGCTTAAGACAGAATTCTTTCTTTTAGTTATTTACCATTTTGCGCGCCCAAAAAGCAATTGCAAACAGATTATTTGTATATATTTACGCTCAGATTAGTGAATGAGTTCTTTTGGGTTATAATTATTGACAATTGGTAATAATTGGTTAAAATCGTCTCTCGCTAATAGTTTTGAGAGATTTGTTCGAAATAGCAGCAATTCCATGAATGGAAAATACTATAGGAAATAGAATATGATTAATCGCACACACTCGATAACAAAAACCGCTCTTGTCCTGTTTATTCTCCTTTTGACAGCTTCTGTCTCGCAGGGTCAAACCAAGCAGCTTTTAACCTGGCGGAATGATCTGGCGCACCTTCAGGCAATTCCTAAAGAAGAACTACAGGGGCAAGGCGATGCGGTCTCGCAAATCCGGACCGGGATTGAATTCTGGCTAAAGCTTCATCGGAGCGCCGGGATTGAATTGAAATCGGCACCTCCCCAACCCTGGACCGCCGGACAGGTATCAGAACAGGTTGCCCAATTGCGCGAGACCCTCGACGCCATTATAAAAGAGGATCCGCAGCGACCATTCGAACTGGGCTATACTTTAGTCTCGGTCACAGCAGAAGCCTCTCCACTCTCGCCCGTAACGGACAGCGTTGATCATAATCAGATTGAGAGCTTCCACTCAACCAACGTGGCTCAGGCAATCCAGTATATTCCGGGATTAGCGATAGATAAGAAGGCTTCTCGAAATCAGGCGGGGGTTATGATCCGTGGATTCGACACCCGCCAGGTAGGCTTATATCTCGATAATGTGCCGATATACGTTCCCTATGACGGCTACGCGGACATAAGCCGCTTCCTAACCAGCGACATCGCGGAGATTGAAGTGGCGAAAGGTTATTCATCCCCTCTTCTGGGCCCCAACGGTCTTGGCGGCGCCGTCAATCTGGTCAGCAGGGAACCGGAAAAGAAGATTGAAGGTGATGTATCGATTGGAACCGGTTCGGGAGACATGCTGGAATCCGGCGCCCATCTAGGCTCCCGTTGGAATCACTTTTTCCTCCGTGGCGGCATGGACTGGCTTCAAACCGATTCCTATCCAATATCCGGCAATTTCAAGCTGAATGCGAATCAGCCAAACTACGATCGCACCAATTCCTATCAGCGGGACGTGCGCTACAACGGCCGGATTGGATGGGCGCCAAGAGGACAGGATCAATACGTATTCACTTATTCCAATCAAAAAGCCGATTATGCCTCTCCTCCCTATTCCGGGAATGATCCCACAAACAAGGTCAATTATTGGCAATGGCCCGTCTGGAACCGGGACAGTTATTATTTTAGTTCGAACACCGGATTGGGGGAGTCCAGCTCCATCAAGTTCCGGATTTTTTACGATCATTACCCGAACAGAATGAGTCAATTCACGGACCTGACCTACTCCGCCCTGTCCAGCGTCAGCGCTTATAATGACCATTCAGATGGAGCTTCGGCTGAATTTTCGACTCGAATCCTTGCAAAACACTCCATCGGCACATCCTTCTTCTTCAAAGACGATACACACAGAGAAAACGGCATTTCCATCTCCAACGGTGTAAGCACGATTCAACCCTGGCGGTCCGATCGCGATCAACTGACATCCATCGGCCTTCAGGACTCGATATCTCTTGCACCCAGGCTTCATGCGACCGTGGGATTAAGCGCCGATCATTTGAACGCAATGACGGCTCTGGATTTAAAGACAACCACAACCTCCACAGGCAGCGGCAAGAACAAAGTGACCACTACCACGTATGCTGTTGGGGTATTCGACTGCGCTGCCTCCAAAGCAGGCGCGTCTCTTTCTTCCTGTCTTGTTCATGTTTGGGATTTCAACCCGTTGGCGTCTCTGTCCTATTCGCTTTCGAAATCCGGCTCATTGTTTCTGACATTTGCGCAGAAAAGCCATTTCCCCACTCTGAAAGACCGGTACTCTTATAAAAACGGCCAGGCCATTCCCAATCCGACGCTTCAACCCGAGCACGCCAGGAATTGGGATCTGGGTTATTCGCACGTTTTCCCTTTCAGCACAATGGTGCAATTGGAAGTGTTTCGCAGCGATGTGTATGACGCAATTGAAAACACGACCATCGCGGCAGCGTTTTCCAACCAGTGCCCGTCATTGCCTGCAGGCGTCTGTCAGGAATCCGTGAATGTGGGGAAAGAAGTTCATCAAGGGGCGGAATTCACGATCCGCAGCACTCCGCTGTCCCGCTTGACCATAGACGCGAATTACACCTTTTTAAATCGAACGATTTCAGGCCCCGCGAATATGCCGACAGTGTACCCAACCGGGACGCCGAAACACCGGGTAATCGGCACTGCAAGCCTTCGGCTGCCGCATCAGGTAAAACTGTTAGCGTCGGCTCGTTATGATAGCGGCGCATTCACTACAAACAATTCCGGGATCCCTGTGCCGGCATCGAAATTCGCGACCGCCGACCTGGGGGGAATTGTCCCGATCGTTTCCGGCATGAGCCTGCAATTGGGTGTAAAGAACCTGTTCGACCGCAATTATTATTTTCAGGAGGGGTTCCCCGAAGCAGGCAGAAACGTTTATCTGAACATGCGCTACCGCTTCTAGCTGCAGCAGCCCATTCTTGGAGAATAAATCGGAGTCGGGGTCGACATTGCGGGCAATCGATTATGATTCAATCCCGACCCCGACTCCGATTGTTCTCGTATTTCCGGAAATACCCTGCCGTACTGAATAAAAGCCAAACAAAGATATTTAAAATTCAGAATATCGAACAAGGAATTTTGAACCGCAGAAGTGACAGCACTTCGAAATTCAATATTTCTTGTTCGATATTCTGCGGTTTAAAAACGCTATCGATCAAATTGTTGAACTGCTGAATGCCTCCTGTGACCGCTTCTGTTTGGACTCATTGAATATACAATTTTATAAGTAAATATCTAACAATTGGGATTGCGAAGATTTCGACCCCGATGGTTTCCGGTTTATGTTATTTCCTCCGCGCCAAATCGTCTATACTTGCATCTCATGCATGCAATCCGGCGGTGATCTTCTATGGTTTGGCAGGCGCTTCGAATCTCCATCCAAGTTGTCAGCATTGCAACCCTGCTCATAGCGATCATTGGAACCGTTTTTGCCTATTTACTCGCGAAACGTAACTTCCGGGGAAAAGAACTGCTGGATGCCATTTTGACCTTGCCGATGGTACTTCCCCCAACCGTCACCGGGTATTACCTGATAGTGCTGCTGGGCCGCCGCGGCCTGATTGGGCAGCCGATTTATCAGGCGACAGGAGGGTCTATCACATTCACCTGGATAGCGGCCGTGGCGGCATCGACTGTGATCGCACTGCCTCTCATGGTCAAGGCTGCGCGCGCAGCGATCGAAAGCGTGGATCCACAATATGAAATCTGTTCCTATACGCTGGGCAAAAGCGAATCCGAAACATTCTTCCGGGTTATTCTGCCACTGGCCAGCCGCGGCATCCTGGCGGGAATTGTGTTGAGCTTTGCGCGCGCGTTTGGTGAATTCGGAGCTACTCTGATGCTGGCAGGGAACATTCCGGGAAGAACTCAGACTATGCCGCTGGCGATTTATGAAGCCGTAGCCTCCGGAGAGGACGAGAAGGCAAGGTGGCTGGCCTTAATTCTAACCGGCATTTCAATCACAGTGGTCTACATCACCAATCGGCTTTCGAGGCCCAAGAGCAGTCCGGGTTATGCTAAGAGCGCAAATCAAAAAAATACTGGGGTCTGATTCCAGATTGGGCCTGGCGATTGATGTGGATTTCGCCGCCGACGAAGGCATCACAGTCCTGTTTGGCGCATCAGGCGCCGGAAAAACTTCCATTCTGCGCACAATCGCAGGGATTATTACGCCGGATCAGGGAAAGATAATCCTGGACAACAAAACCTATTTCGATTCGGCCGCTGGAATCAATCTGCCTATACAGAAGAGAAGAGTAGGGTACGTTTTCCAGAACCCTTCGTTGTTCCCACACATGACTGCCGAGGAAAATGCCCTATACGGTGCAAAACCGGCCGCGCATTCATCGGCACTTGCAAAAGTGCGCGAGCTGTTTGCCATGCTGGCCATAGAAAAAACTGCGGCGCGTTTCCCTCACGAGCTTTCCGGAGGAGAGCAGCAGCGAATCGCAATGGCTCGAGCGCTGGCATCCGATCCGTTGATTATGCTGCTGGATGAGCCGCTGTCGGCAGTGGATGAAGTTACACGATCCCGGCTCCTGGGAGAAATTTCCGATGTGCAGCGGCGATCAGCCATACCAT